>CAZPXJ010000167.1:0-6646 GCA_964590855.1 uncultured archaeon | reverse complement strand
AGGCCCTTGTTTTAGTAATGCTTGAAAAGCGAGAATCGCAGTAGCAGAGGTATATTCAATCATAAATGGTCAAATGATATATGTTATGCAATGTAAGGTATTTTATAGCAATATAGCAATATATACAAAAATGGAGGCTACATTACGTTCTAGCATCCGCTTAAGTTGAGCGGATCATACCTATGCATACCTTATAATTTAGATTTCTATTGTTTCATTTCTTGAAATTCCAAGGCCCTAGGCAAAGTCATATTGAATTCAGGGTCTGAAATTCAACCTCGACCACCACTTGACTGCAAATCAGAGGAATATAAGCAACAAGTTCAAGATATAGTTGCAGCATCAAAAAATAGAACGGCCGAACAATTACACGATATACATTTCTGGGGAGACATACCTCCTCCAGCTGTGTGGAATAATATACTTAATGCAAATATAACTTACTATGGTCTTAACGTTACTGAGAGTGCACGTGCGTTTGCATATCTGAATGTTGGTATGTATGATGCTGGTGTAAGTACATGGCATACCAAATTCAAGTACTGGACAGAAAGACCGTTTCAGGCTGCGCCAGGGCTAGTTACTGAAATCCCTACACCCAACTTTCCTGGATATACTTCAGGGCATTCAACGTTTTCTGGTGCTGCTTCTGTAATATTAAGTGAGATATTTCCACAAGAAAAGGAGTTTTATGGATCCTGCGCAGATGATGCAAATCTATCTAGATTCAGTGGCGGAATTCATCTAATGCAAGATTGTGAGGAAGGTTTGGAGGTAGGGAAGTTGATTGGTAACAAAGTGAAAAAAGATATGCGGGGAATTCCCCATACATTTATTTATAAATAGATATTTTATTGGATATTAGATTACCGTTATTTAACTTGACAAAAAGAGGCAAGTTAAATGCAAGTTCTCTCTTTATTCGTAATGTTGACCATGTCCTTTTAATTTCGTCGTCGTGTCATCAATCCATCCGTGTTGTCAGTGACATATTCCACAATGAATTAGGTTGTTTGGGTTTGGTAGAAGATAGGTTGTTTTATGGAACCATCTTAAAATGATCCTAGATCGGCCTGACTGAACCGTAGAAAGTAGATCTATTGCTAAAGGTAATCTAAAAGACTATCTCTAATATCCATTTTTCCATCGTTAAAGATCCTTTCATCCATCTCCTTGACCGATCCTGTGTTAGGGAGGATTAATTCCTGGAGCTATCTCTTTCAGAATTATTCCGTTTTTACCCAACCTGAAGACTGCTCTCTCTGTTACATATAGAATCTTTTGCCCATATTTTATAGCCTGATGTCCACTGAAGACTATCTTAAAGACTTTTTCCACAAATTTTGAAGTTACACCATCACGAAGTATATTAACTCGGTTGCGCGTGAGCAAATATCATGCTTTCCCGCAGTAAACGCACCTCCAAAAAAGATCCTTGGAGCTCCTCCAGCTATAACTGGAAACCCGCCTGGTCCGAATATCTTATTGGGCAGCATTGATGGATTTACGTTCCCTGCTTTGTCGATTTCAAGGAAACCAAGAGATGCTGCATCGATAATTCCACCCTCAAGATTGGAAAATACATCGGGAATAGTTGATAGTGCAAGTCCGGGTTTACGCCCATGAGCCTGGTTGACTTACCTTTTCTACACTACAAAATTCTATATAGCTATAATGCTAACGAATAAGATACCATCGATTGGCGAGGTAGTGGTTGACCAGTCCTTTCCTTTCCAATAATCAAGTTCTGGTTGACTACTACCTTTGTATTACGCTAAGTTATTAATGGCATTATTCTACACTATCTATATCAGGCTGCAAGACTTATTAGCATACTTGTATTTTTATACTATACTCTGAAAGAGATAGTGGTAGTACACGAATGACCTACCAAAACCATAGAATTTGTCAGTAGGAATCAGCCTAATGACAAACCAGTGCTGAATACGCTGACCGTCTAAGTCAGTTAAACCTATTCCCTAGGTTGGTCTCCTGTAATTGGATTTTGATTCTCCACCTGTAGAATCATATTATACTTTAAATTCGGATAGTCACACATGATAATGAGTGGTAAATACTTGTTAATGGATGGTTGTTTTTCTAGCGCTCTAAAAGTAATTGTTTTCAGTATATCTGTTATGGTAGGGATTGTATCTATATCTGCAACACAATATCCATTATTTGCTACAACAACAAGCACCGTCCAAGAAGGAGAAGCTCAAAGTCCAGACATCGATGCATCTAATCTCTACGAGACCAAATCTATGAGTTTAGGAAATGATGTTAAGAATCTTGTAATCTTAATTCCAAATGAAGCTCATGAATCGCAGAATGCTGCCGATTCTACTTCAGAGCAGCGACACATCAACCAACCGTATGTACCATGGCACTCAACTGTACCTGAAGGTACTGCTATAGTGTGGTTTAATGGTGATGTAGGCCATGACCGCAAAATAACACTAAGTAGACAAGACGGCGTCCCGGGTAGTGATGGCAGCAGCAATCTGTACTTTGACAGCGGTACGTTCGATTACAATACGGCAACAAGACCAGTTGTCATGAATGATACAGGATCTTTTTATTATTTTGAATCAGATGTGAATAATGAGGATCCAGACTTTGTGATGAATGGAACGATAAACGTAGTGGATCAATCTAGTAGCGCATCTACTACTACAATGAATGATACTGCCACAGGTTTACCTGGTACCAATCTAGATACGATAGGAACATTAATGGTCCCAGCAGAGGACCTTGAAACTTACATATCAGACCTGGAAAATGGGGGCCTTTCTGTTCTTAGTACTCATAACTTCGATGACATCAGATCCGATGATCAACAGACATTGATAGTGTGGGGAGCATCTTCCGCTACAAACTCTATCGAAAACATTGCTTCCCAGTTAAGTGAACTAACTCCTACTTTACCATACAGTTAGCCGCGTTTCCTCCTGAACAAGAGATTAAGCTATCTTTTAGTTAACGGAACAAATTTTCTAATGAGTGTGTGCATGACGGCGGTTCCAAGCATAAAATACATAGCAAATCAAAGAACAATACTGCGGCGTAATTAAAGGAGACTAACTACTATTAGTTAGTCAGTCCCTTCATTTTAAGAACATGCAGTTTACCTTCATGTTCCAGCTAATGAATACCGCTCTACTTTGTTTCAATTTCTAAATAACCAAGTTTCGGAATGTCTTTTATTACGAACCCATAACAAATACCACGTTCCATACATGACGGGGTGGGCGACCATTGGCGTGGCTCAGTACTGGTCGTTCTGCTATTTCTGGTCTGAGAACGAGATACTATGTTACTGGGTTTAATTCCTGCTTCCTGGCTGCTTTACAATGTAGATGAGGAATTCACATGGATTGCTCTCAGAAAGATCAGATACCTCACTCAATAATTCTAACTTCATCTGGTGTTTCTGAGGATATAGAAAGACTATGTTGACATGGTCACGATATTGCCCCAGAGGAGGATTCAAACAGTAGTATAAACCGAGCTCATTTTGATATCAGAATGATACAGGAAATTCCAATAAATAACGTGTTATTGTCACATGATAACACAAGATAACAGAAGAGCTAAAAGCTTGAAGATGCAAGTAAGATAAGAGCATGGACAAAACGCAGAAGAAAGGCAGCATCCGCTTAAGTTGAGCGGATCATACCTATGTATACCTTATAATTTAGAATTCTATTGCTTCCTTTCTTGAAATTCCAAGCTAAAAGTATAGGCATCTATCAATTTTATATGAAGAACTCATTGGTGTTTCCGGTAGTATCGATGTTACATCATTAACACAACCTCTGTATCCTATTATGACTATAGCTCTTGTATCTGTAACAGTTCTAATTGCATCAGATACCTTTTTGATACGCATGACTAAAATCAATCACCGGCTATTAGGCAAGTCGTAGGCTAAAGATAGAGTCTGATGCTTGTCATTGAATCTTTGTTATGCCGTTACTCCAAGAAAGGTTTCTACAATTTTTGCAAACTTCTCAGAATATTGAAACATCACGCCATGTCCTCCTTCTTCTATCTGTACAAGCCACGCGCCGGGAATCTTTTCTGCTAAACTTATGGAATTCGCTGGAGGTGAAGTAATATCCTGAGTTCCTGTTACGACAAGTGTAGGTACAGAAATATTTGAAAGCCTTTCGCAAGTACCACTCCACGCACCAGCTGCTTCAGACTGCAGCTGAAGATTCTCACTTGAAGCTTTTCCCATAGGAAAAATGAATTCATTTTCTATATATTCAGTATTATTCTGAATCCAGTCTTGTGGAAATAAGGTGTGCAGAAAGAGCTCCTCAGTAGCATTTCCAGATACCATGCTTTTGAAATCCTGAGGGCTTATTTGCGGAGGAATTGTTTGGTTGCCACCACAACTTGATGCGACTAGTATAAGTCTGTTAACCATTTCTGGATGTGAGAGAGCTAGCTCTTGAGCGATGAATCCTCCTAAAGACAATCCAAGTATATCAACTGGCTGTCTTATCTTTAATGCATCTATCAGAGCTGCAGTATCATTTGTAAACTGGTTTATTGTAAAGGTAGTAGTAGCCTTACTACTTTCATTTCCTGTAGTTGTCTGTCCAATTCCACGATTGTCGAATAGGATTATAGTATGATTTTCTGGTAATCCATTTAACATTGGCTCCCACATATCCATTGTCATTGAGAAGCCTGGAATAAACAAGAGAGGATCACTCTTTCCAAAAATCTTATACGCAATATCGATGTCTCCAACTCTGATTCTCTTTATATCGGCATTAACAGGTTCTTCTGTGGACGTTTCTGATGATGAAGAGTTTAATCTAGCTGCATCGAAAATGGAAGCATAAACTGAATGAATAAGAGAGGAAACTAATAACATTATCAGAGATAATACTACAGATAAGACGGTCAAATTTTTCATCTTATTTTTCGACATGCTTAAATGCCACTAACAAAGATATTAAAGGTTCTTCGTACCCAGACGGATGTGAAGCATGACAATACCTATTTATGATTAGACAAATTCCTTCTGGTTTTGTTAACCATCGTCAACGGAGAGTAATTCTGAATATATCGTAGCCAATAATCTAATTATCATTTGAAATTGATTCCTCAAGGACAAACTCCTTGTCTTCCGATGCAACTCATGAAATGCATGTTGGGATTCTCTTATTCTAAAGAGTGCAGCATTAATCTTATTTACATAGAGAACACGGCTTAGTCTAAGCAGATAGTACTCTGCTTTTAACAGTATAGCTTTATCATTCTGTGAAACATCTGTGCGACTGGCAAATATCGAAAGTATTCTTCTTTGCTCTTCTATACCTGTTCTAAACTTTGAAAAAGATTCTTCGGACAAAGCCTATTAGTTATGTACAAGTTAGTTAGGATGAGATCAATAAAATTATTGATCCGAAAGACTGCATCCATCTGGCTGCACATTTTTTTTGGCTATTCTTTCGAATCATAAACTAAAGAGCACAATACACATAATAATGTTTCTAGGTTACTCATCTAAATCTTTCGTCAAAGTATTTGCAGATTGTGCCAAATTAGTAGGCGTACCATAATACATGGACTCTTTGTGTAAGATTATTGCAATTCTTAACTAATATCACACAGACCATACTCTTTGCATTTATAGTGGAAAGAATGATAGTTATAATTACCCATCTATAAAGAGTTGTTTGTTTAGGGTCCCAGGCTCGATTAACTCTAAGAATAACAAGATAGTCGAGTTAGTCCAGGATTGGAAAAGGTGAAGCAACGCAACATTTAGCATTGGATTAGAGCAGTCATTCGAGCATTGTCTAACGTTCAGTGTAGCGCTTTCTAGATTAGAATGTAATATAGTCTTTGAATTTGAGATTTATATCCATTAGATCTTTAGCAGAAAGATCTAGTCGTTCTAATGGAATTTCTGTTTTGGCTGTCCCTCTTGACTCATTCTTGATATCGATTTCTTGCTCAGATCAATATCGCTATCAATATTATTTTATCGTTATCTGTCTGGCTATCTATCTTCTAACGCTTCTTTCGATGTCCCCGAACGACATGTATGCCATTCACATATAGTTAGCTGTTACACATGTCAGTGTGATGATAGCTGGCCTGTCTTTCAGTTAAATGCTCGGAGCTGAGCTTGAATAGCGACTCAAATACCTTCTCGTTAAATATACAATGATCAAGTGCATTTTGCCCGTATTCTCGATTTACGAATATTCTCAGCCTTTCCCTCCGCTTTGCCGGTGAAGGATGAGTATTTGGACGGTTTACCTGAATCATTGCGAGATTCTGACCTTTCATGACCAAGAAATAACATCGATAACACAGAATAACACATGATAGCAAGAGCTAAATCATTGCGGTACAAATGATATAGTGAGAATGGATAAAAAACAGAAGGAGGTGCTTGTCTTGGCACTATTAGAAAAGGGAGAGACTTACAGAGATATTGCTAAGAGGGCTGGGGTGTCTCCAAATACGATCAAGGCCATTGCAAATAAGGCCGGTCTTGACGAATCTACTTCAATCTCATCTAGAGCCTTCGAACTTTTTTCAGAAGGAAAGACACCATTACAAGTTGCTATTTCATTAAACCTAGAAGCCAAAGATGCAATCCAATATCATCAGC
>CAZPXJ010000166.1:0-6660 GCA_964590855.1 uncultured archaeon | reverse complement strand
AGGAGGAACCTAAACCTGAGATTATCGAACTGATGGTTTCAAAAGGTGATGTTTTTCAATTAGAAATAATAGAAGAACCAACCGATTACAAGAGAATACTCGAAGAAGAATATAACCCTGAAATTGTAAGTATGATCTTCAACGTGGATGAAAATACTGGAGAAGAATTGCTAAACAAAGTTAATGATTTAGCAGATTGGCAAGAATACGCTTTCTCTTTGATAAAATATTATTGAGGTCAGATAATAGACTCAATAATTTCTCTAGCCTCTTTTGGTCTATTTGTTATTATACCATCTATGTTGTATGAAACCAATCTCTTGATAGTTTTCTCATCATCAACAGTCCAAGGATAAACCTTCTTTCCAAGACTGTGATAGAATTTTACTGCTTTTTTCTTAGTAAATCTGGCGAAGGGATTCATAGCAGCAATAAATTCATTTCTTGCCACACTTTTATTATGGATGCTAGGGAAGATGAAAAGATAAGCAAGATTATAGTCGAGTTTTGTCTCTTTTAACTCAATATGAACTTCATGTATGAAAGAACTGACTACAGTTTTAGATGTGTTAATCCCTACTTCTGTAAGAAGATTATCAAACTGCGCTCTTTTTACATCACACTTTAACTCGATATTGAAATTAATAGATTTATGGAATTTTTCCAAAACGTCTTTGAGTAAGGGGATAGGCTCATCATTGGGTAATCTAAAAGATTGTATTTTCTCCAGAGTTGTCAAATTGATAGGATATTGTTTTCCATCGTATCTTAGATTATCATTGTGAAAGACAATGAAATGATTATCTTTTGTAAGATGCGCATCAAGTTCAATCATATCTGCTTTTTGATCCACAGCCAATTGAAATGCTTCCATAGAATTCTCATAACCATCTTTAGAGGCACCTCTGTGTGCTATAACTAATGGAGAATTTTTATCAGACATAATCTAGAATTTGATTTTATTTATTCATTAATGTTGTGTTTTGAAAAAAACTAATCTCGACATATTTTTAACATTCAATCTGATTTTTGATTCATGGACTATAAGATTAAAGATATCAATTTGGCTGAACAAGGTCGAAAAAATATCGACTGGGCAGAATCTAGGATGCCAGTAATGATGGAACTCAGAAAGAGATTTTCTAAAGATAAGCCCTTAATAGGTCAAAAAATCGCTGGATGTTTACATGTAACCAAAGAAACAGCAGTATTGGTGGAAACACTTGTTGCTGCAGGGGCAGAAGTATCTTGGTCTGGATGTAATCCTCTTTCTACAAAAGATGATATTGCAGCAGCTCTTGCTGAAAAAGGCATTTCAATCTTCGCTTGGTACGGAATGGATACAGAAGAGTTCTATTGGGCTATCGATAAAGTGCTAGAATTCAAACCCACTTTAACACTCGATGATGGAGCTGATCTAATTTTTACAGTTCATTCAAAACACCAAGAGCTAGCAAAAGAAATCATCGGAGGAACTGAAGAAACAACCACTGGTGTTCATAGACTCAGAGCAATGGACAAAGCAGGAAAATTACTCTACCCAATAATTGCTGTAAATGACGCTGAAACTAAAAGTGATTTTGATAATGTATATGGAACTGGTCAATCCACTCTAGATGGTATTTTACGTTCTACAAATATTATTTTCGCAGGTAAAAAGGTAGTAATTGCTGGGTATGGACATTGTGGAAAAGGACTAGCTAAAAACGCTTCCGGATTAGGAGCAGATGTTATAGTAACAGAAGTCAATCCAGTTCAAGCTCTCAAAGCTGCAATGGATGGTTTCAGGGTAATGAAAATGGATTCAGCATGCAAAGAAGGTGATTTGTTCATTACTGCAACAGGCATGAAAGACATTATAGTAAAACACCATTTCGAACAGATGAAAGAAGGTGCGATAGTATGCAATACTGGACATTATGATGCTGAAATCAATATAGAGGATTTAGAGAAGTTAAGTAAAAGTAAAAGAGAATTACGCCCAAATAATGAGGAGTATCTTCTTGAAGGTAACAGAAAAGTCTATTTGCTTGCGAAAGGAAGACTTGTAAATCTTTCCGCAGCTGAAGGACATCCTTCAGAAGTTATGGACATGTCATTTGCCAATCAATTACTTAGCTTGATCCACTTAGCAAAAGAAGGCAAAAATCTTAAAAATCAAGTCTATGACATCCCACGAGAACAGGATGAAGGAATTGCAGAATTGAAGCTTAAATTAATGGGTTATGAAATAGACAAATTGACCGATGAACAAATAGCTTACCAAGATGCCTACTTTGAAGGAACATAGGTTCCATATCCCTTTTTCTTTTCTTTTTCAAAAACATCCGCAATATTTTTCAATAAGAGTAATCATATTAAGAAATATAAGTTAAGAGGAATTTCCCTTGATAAAGAACCTTTTAATTCTCACAACCTATGGTCAGATATTCTATAGTCAAGAATTTGAAAAGACTGAAGAGGCAGTTGATGTTGCTCTAACTGGTGGGTTAATGAGTGCGATATATTCTATGGCATCTGAAACCCAAAGAGAGAAAATTTCAGAATTCGAACTAGTCACTTCAAGAATAGTATTTCAAGAAGAGAGAGGAGATCTTCTTTTCGTTATAACTGTTGATAAGAGAATGGATATAAAAGATACTGAAGACTTGCTCAACAGAATTGCTAAAAGATTCTTTGATAAATATGGTGAAGTTCGAATTGATGGTCTAGTACTTACCGAATTTGTGGAAGATGCTAATGAAATCATCTATCAGAAATTATGGTATTTGGATACACAGAAGAAGAAATTCCGTATTTGGGATTACTTAGCAACACTCTTCGTTGCACTTGTTATTAGTTGGTATTCATTGTTGATTTTTGGTTCTCCACCAATCAAAGGTTTTGTTGATTTTGACATTAGGACATTTATCTGGGATAATTTGTTAGGTAAATTAACGACACCACTAGCGTTGTTTCTCAATATTCTGTTTATTATAGCAGTTGTTGCGATACCGGCTATTGCAGTATATTTATTGTTCAAATTTACACATGTAAAAGATACGTTCCGGTTTAGTCGTGATTATCTTGCAAGACCTACAAGAGCAAGTTATGCAGAACTACTTCCAAATTACTTTCTAATCAATTTACTCACTTCATTCATAGTCTATATTAGTTTCATGATGTTCGCGGGAGCATTTTTTGTAGAACTGAAAGCTCGACCATTGTTTCCAGGATCACTTATTGAAGGCTTGAATGAAGATTTTGATTTCACAAATTTCAATTCGAGTGATATCGGTGATCAAATGTGGTTAGGTGTTCTCGCATGGTTCACCTGGGTATTTGTTTTTCCACTATTCTACTCCCTATTACTTGGTGAGAAGAAATGGGGTAAAATCTACAAAAATGCCATGTTTATCGCCTCAATTGCTATCTATATCTACATTATGTGTTACATTTTCGTTGGTGTAAAATACTTAGAAGGAATAGGTTTTCATCCTAGAGAAGCAATATATAACGCTGAGAGACAATTACTTACATTCCAACTTTTTTCATCTATACCACTTAACGTATTCTTCTATGGATTTCTATTATACTTAGGTCTTGGAGTAACGAGAGTTACACCCTCTAGAACAAGAATACCATCACTGATTGCAGTAGGTATAGCAATCTACCTGACACTTACACTCCAAGGGATTGTCTTTTCGATTTTCTATGGTGGCGGATAAGTATCACCATCTTAGATTTTTCTTTTCTTTATCTTTGAGAAAGTTTTATATCAAAAGTTTTCTATATTTTCAAGAAGTGACATAACTATGCTAAAGTTTAGTGTACGTTTCTTCTTCCATAATAGGAAAAGAACATATCAAGCAATTACGACACTAACTTTGGGTTTAGTTATCTATATAGCTACAACTTTACTTGTAAGAGGTTATTCCTCCAATATTAGTGGGATGGCAGAGATAATAGAACCATCTGATCTCCTATTAATATCACAAGATGGAAAGAGTCTTTCTGAAAGCAAAATTGATTTTGAGGTTTTAGATTATCTTCAAGAGTATTCCATACAAACACCGATTGTTGAAGTGATTCTACCTCAGTTATATTTACCTATAACGATTAGGGGAGAAACCGGGGTGGAAATTTATACGCATCTACGATTGCTAAACATTTCACTGTTTGAAAAATTCCAACAACACCATTATTCTTTTCCTCTTTCAGAAATGGAACCAGAGGAGTTAATTATTGGCCAACAAATAGCATACCTTATCTCTGCAGGTGTAGGATCAACTATTCAAGTTCAAATAGAAGACCTGTATGTAAATGACACCTATTATCACTCTTCGTCAGAGAATTTCTCAATCACCAATATCATCGAATCTGGTCATGAGTATGATCTTGAACTAATGGGGGCAATTGATTCATTCAATTTTCCTGTAAGTATTACATACTTCTCATTCATAGAGCTTAGAATTGGTGATAAGAGAGAGATGGACACAATCATTTCAGACATAGAAAATCAATATGAAAACCTTAATGTTAAGAATGAAAAACAAACACAGAATTTCATAAAATATGCAACGGAGGATGTTATTAAAACACTAACCCTTCTCGAAATTATGTTCTTTATATTGATGTTAGTTTCTATTTCTTATAGTATCTATACATTAGTAAAAGAAAGTGAGGAAGAGATTTTTACCTTAAGATCTATCGGAGCAACAAAACAACAGATTATTTTGTTATTCATGCTGCAATCTCTTTTCATAGGGATAATCTCTGGGTTGTTATCACTGATTGTTGGATACTTAGGAGTAAGTGGGATTGTTGGAGTTGTAACTGCAGCAATGAATCTACCATTTTTACCTTTGAGCTTAAACTTTGATTTAATAGGTACAATCTTTCTTTTCTCGTTAACGCTTTCCTTAGTATCGGGGATTTATCCTTCACTTAAAGCCTCACAAATTAGAGTTATTAAGGAGGACTTATGATGAATTTCCGCAAAATTTTCCTTTACAATGTTCTCCCCAAAAAACGGCTATTTATCGCTTTCATAGGTTTCTTGATAAGCTCAACTATAATTACTGGCGCAGGAATTCTACTATCTAGCATTGTTGATTCAACTTCATCTTATCTAGGAGAGAGTAATGACATTCTTGTCATATCAAGTCCGGAAGCATCTACCCCCTATACCAGCATTTTACCCTTAGACCTTGCAGATACGATTAGCACAATTGAAGGGGTAGAAATTGTCAGCCCTGAAGTAATGACAGCAGCGGTTTATGAAGATAAAGCAGTATATTTCCGGGGGGTGGATGTCAGTAAGTTCTGGGAACTAACAAAAGTAAATTATCTGGACGGGGAACTACCAAGTTTGACTGATTCCTTTGAAGTAAGTATAGGTGTAAACTTTGCAGAACGAAACAATTTGGGATTAGGAGATTTCATAACTTTGTTTTCTACCAGATCAGAAGCTGTAGTAGAGCTGAAAGTCAAATCGGTCTTTCAAACTGGAACTCTCCTCGATGATGAAATTATTTCTTCTTTATGGATAGGACAATTTTTTGCATTCGAAGACTATGATTACATTACGCACATAAGAGTGAAGATTGATTTAGATATAATTCCAAATAAAGAACTTCTACGCGATTTAGTTCTCAATAAATACAATCTAGTAATAAATATTCTAACTCCAGATGCTTTAACAGAAGTCAATGCCACTATCACCATTCGTTCAAGAAGAGGGGAAATAGTTAATGAAACAATTCTTATAAATGAGAATCAAGTGTCTTTCTATCTTCCTTTTGGTGAATACAAAATACAAGGGGAGATAGAGGGAGTGTTATCGTCTACAGTGACAGCACTACTTACGGAGGACACTGCACTTGATTTAGAAATACCTTACAAAGAGAGATTACTTTCATTTAGAGTAATAACTGATGAGGATGAACCAATTCAGAATGCACTTATCAAAATATATAGTCAAAACATCACAGAAAGATATCTTGAGAACAGAAATTTTCAAGCATTTACTAATAGTAATGGAGAAGCTAGTTTTATTGTAAGTGATGGGAGTTATTTTGCAGACATCTCGTATAAACACTATGAAAAGACATTGGCTTTTACAACAACGGATGTCAATGATTATGAAGTTGTACTAATTACTAGACACCCATATATTTTCGTTAGTAAACCAATAAATAATAGCCTTGTAATAGGAAAGAATCTTAATCTGACAATCTCAGCTACTACGGGATATTCCATAAATTACTATTATGATGGTAATATTGGCACACTGAAGGAGTATTATATTGCAGCTGGAGAAGAAATATATCCTGATGGGATAATCCTACCTTTAAGTGATGGCCCTCATTCAATCACAGTAGAAGCTTTCAATAACGATTATATCACCAGTGGTTACAACAAAGATCTAAACTATGCAACAGCAACGGTTTATTTTACGATAGCAAATGACATCCCTAGTGATTTAACTTTCTATAATGCTATGAATGGTTCTCAGATTGAAACGAATTCTTTTCTCTTACTCAATACTACATACAAATTCAATCAGAATTTAAGGTTCAAATGGGATAATCAAGATTATATTACGTTAACAGAGAATTTTCTTGTAGTCCCTTACAAACCAGGAATTCACAGGTTAACTCTTCAAGCAAGTACTGAAGA
>CAZPXJ010000165.1:0-6699 GCA_964590855.1 uncultured archaeon | reverse complement strand
CTATGGGATCATGTCTGTATGCATCAACGTGCCTTCTTCAACATTGATACAGGAATCTGTTCCTTATGAACTACAAGGAAGAGTATTTGGTACGCAACAACTGTTACAAGGAGTAGCACAACTACTTGGAATGGGGATAGTTTCAATGATAGCAGAATATGTCCTACCTATGTGGGTGCTAGTGGCAAGTTCAGGTATTTTAACTATAACGATTATTATAGGATTCTTCTATTCTAGAAATAAAGGATTAATGGGATCTGACTACCCAGAAGAAGTCTTAACAGAACAAACGGAATCATCAATAGTAAGTGGTAGTGCTCCAAGTTTGTCAGTTGATGATTAAAGACAAAAGTCAAACTCATTTACAAGATTGAGAGCTAATTCTGAAATCAAAAGTTGGTTTAAAGGGAAGGAGCAACAAGACAACTAAAAACAAAAAAATTAAGGATTAGATTTTAATCCTTCTTCTTCTATAATAGTGAATAAATGCAATTATAACCAAAATAGATATTGTTGCGAAAATGTAAGAAACAGTGGTTGTTGTCGTAGGTATAGTTTTTTCTGTAAGTAATTTGTGAGCTAAGTCAACAATATAAGTTAGAAGATCATAACAATCATATGCGACAGACAGAGGTCCTTCATTGATGAGTATAACTGCACCTAAGGTGGATCTTATAATATTACCGGAAAAGAAACCATTATGCGGTCCCCCTAGATGTCCTTGATAATCTTGTCTTGAGCCAATAGTCATTCTCACAGCCCAACCTAAAGCTCGTTTTGATCCCGCTATATCTGTATGCATCAATTCTATTGAAGATGCATTAAGAACACTAGCACCATCAGAAATTCCTGGATTAAGATGCATTAACATATATTTTGCCATATCTTCAGCTGTTGAGAAGTATCCTCCTCCGCCAGGATTACCAGAGTTATTAAAATATGGCATAACATCATTTGTTGAAGTAGTCTCATTCCAATCATAACCTATCGCTAATTCTTCTGGAGAATAATCATCGGCACTAAATCTAGTATGAGTCATCCCTAAAGGAGCAAAAATATTTTCTTGACAATAATCATCAAAAGTTGTACTAGTAACATTTTCGACTATAAGTGTCAATATATCCATTCCAGCATCACACTAAATAAAATCAGTTCCAGGTTCCCAATCCTCCCAATTACTCTCAGAATAAAAACGCCCATTTTCATGAAAGAACTCATAGATAATTGAAGGAAAAGTGCAAGTTCCGTTATTCAATAAAGGCCAATAGTCTTCGAATCCCCTCATTGACCCCTGCAAACTTGATCGATAAGAAAGCAAGTGTTTGATAGTAATCGTTGTATCTGGAAAGTATGGATTCCTCAATTCATAAGGCAGATAATCATTCATAGCATCATCCAGACCAATCAATCCTTGTTCGTATAGTTGAAGGATTGCTGTTGCAGTAAACATCTTTGATGCGGAATTGAGATGATAAGCAATTTCTGTTCCATTTTGTTCTCCAAATCCTTTAGAATAAAAAACCTCTGTTCCGTTGAGTATACTAAAGGCTAGTGAATTTGCATGTAAATTAGTCATTTTTGTATTAAGTTGTGCTTCAAAAACCTCACCATAGATATCCGAAGGAATCCAAGTAGTATCATTTGCACGAACTGTTGGTATTAAAAAAAGAAAAACAACTAACATCACAATGCATCTAATTTGTGTTATTTTTTTCATTTTTGTATCTCCAAGCATAATTATTTAGTAAGAAAAATATAACTTCAAAACATATTAAATACTGCAGAGAAAAAGAATGATACTATGTGAAACAATTATTTCGCTTTTCATTTTACTTAAAGCCATTCCTCCACCGCTTATAATAAAAATGACATAATTGCGTCTTTATACCAGAAAAAATAGCAAAATATAAGGCTAACCCCTTATATTTGTCATTTTTTTTCCAATATATGTTTTGCTGCAACATATCCAAAAGTCATTGTAGGTCCGACAGTTGCACCAGGGCCAGGATAACTGTTTCCCATGACAGAGGAAGAGCTGTTACCAACTGCATATAATCCCTCGATTATTGATCCATCTTTTCGCAATACTTGTGCATGTTCGTTAGTAACAAGACCTCCTTTAGTTCCCAAATCTCCTGGAACAAATTCGACAGTATAAAATGGTGGTTTCTCCAAAGCAAATAGATTTGGATTAGGTTTAACATTTGGATCGCCATAATAATGGTCATATGCACTATCTCCTCTACCAAAATCTTCATCTTTTCCAGTTTTAGCAAACTCGTTAAATCGTTTGACAGTATTTGCAAGATTCTTGGCATTTACGCCTATTTTCTTAGCTAATTCTGCTAATGTATCAGCTACCTTTACATACCCACTTTCGAAATATTTCTCTGGAAACTTCATTCCTGGAAAAATCATTCCAAACATGTATTTGGATTTGAAACGTTGATCGAATATGAAGTAACAGGGGATATGAGGTATTTTTTCTGTATGTTTTTCATACATTTCATGTACAACCACTACATAACTTGCAGATTCGTTAGTAAAGCGTTTACCAGCTTTATTGACCATTATTCCTCCAGGATAACCTCGTTCTCCAACATGGAAGAAAGGTGGTTCGTCAAGCGGAGCAGATGTGGGCCCCCACCAAGCATCATCCATAAGATCAACAGCAGCGCCATGTTTCATTCCTGACAAAATTGCGTCTCCAGTGTTTCCCGAATGTGCAGATGTCCATTCAGTTGTTATGGGCTTTGGATGATATTTCTCTCTCATTTCCAAGTTATGGGGAAAACCTCCAGCTGCAAGAATCACACCATGTTCAGCTTTTATTCTTATTTCAGAACCTTCTTTCTTAGCAATAACACCTACTACTTCTTTATCCTCAATAATTAAATCTTCAAAGGGGGTGTTAAGCCAGAGAGGAATGTTTTCATCCATCATAGATTTTCTCAACCTTCCAATTAGTGCACCTCCCAATGTAAGGTGTCTATAGCGAATTAATAATCCGAAGATTGCACGCATCCCAGCTTTAAGTGCTGTCCATTTTCCTGCCCAAGTTGACATTATCATTCCCAGATTATGATATTCAGAGATAGAAAAACTAATTCCAAGAGGAACATCATATGGAAACGTATTAAGATGTTCCAACTCTTTCTTTAGTTTTCGCCCATTGAAAGGTTTACCTTCTAAAGCTCGACCTTGAGGAATTCCACCCGGTCTTTCCGGATGATAATCAGAATAATTTGGTACATAAATAAATTTGGTTTTAGTATTTTCTCTCAACCAATCAATCATTTTAGGAGCATTAAGTAAATAAGCTTCCTTGAATTCTGAAGGAACCCGGTCTCCGACAGTATTATCCATATAAGTTCTAGCTTTCTCCATTGAATCATGAACACCTTTCTTTTCTAGAAGATAGTTATTTGGTATCCAAACACCTCCTCCAGAGAGAGCAGTGGAGCCACCATAGAATTCTGACTTTTCTATAACTATAACATCTAAACCAGCTTTCTTTGCAACAAGAGCCGCAGTCATCCCCCCTCCTCCCGACCCTATTATTAAAACATCAGTTTTATAATCCCAATTAGTCATGAAAAACAGTATATTTTTGATTTTATTAAGTGTTTTCTGGAATTTAAGTAAAGTTATGTATCCAAACAGTATCATGCACTAATATACTAAAATATACTATACAGCTAAATATCTTTTTCATTTTACTGATAATTTCTTTTGCCACTTCAGCTGAAATCTAAAACTAACGATCTTCCACTTATCCCTTTTGTAGATAATTTGAGTTATATTTTTACCTGGATCATTTAAATTGTTCATATCTAAGATTTTGTTTAAGACAATCTCACAAATCTTTGTTCACTAGTGATTGAAAGATTTTCGTTTGAAATAGTAGCAGAAGTTGGATTTTTAAGGAGAAGCTTTGTAAAAGCTTAAGAAACAAAAACCCAAAAAGAAAGCACTAAAATTTCTGGATAACTATTTAAATTGGTAGAAGAAGTGTTTTTACAACCATTATAGTTGACTGTTGCACATTAAAACTGGTGAAGATATGGTAATTGATGAGTATGAATATAACAATCCGTTTAACATCGTCAAAAAGATGGAATCAGAGTTTGAGAGCAGAGGAGGAGAAATCAAAGACATCCAATATGATAAAAACGCATTTAGAAGTTGGATTATTAAATTTTCAATGGATGGTTCCAAATATCGATTTCTATGGGATGGTAAAAACAATTGGTTAATACTAGATTCCATTGTGATAAAGAAGGGGCGTACAGAATGGGAAGATCTGGAGATATTCAAACACAACCAACCATATAGAACAAAGAAGGATCAAATTGCTTTAGAAAGAGATATTATTGAAAATATGCTTTTATCTTTAGACAAATTATATTTGTAAGATGATATTTAGAAGACTTATTTTTTAGACATTGGATAGACGTTACCTCTCAACTTCTCCCACGTTTTTGAGGGAGAGTCTTTAGGTATCGCTTCTATGACCCTCTTAATTTTTAAGGCACACTCCATTGGATTGAGCTTTGAAGTATCTACTTCAACATCGTAAAGGGTATGAGCATGTACTCTTTCAAATTGAATCTTAGCAAGACCTATTATTCTATCACCTCTTACTTTCTCTCTTTTCTCAAGTTCTTCAAGAGGGCATCGAACACCTACAAGAAGAACTGGATAATCATATAAAATATCTAAACAATGTTCTAACACTTGTTTTGCATCTAAAACAGTATCAACGATTATATCATTACCTGCTTTAGAAAACGCTGCTAGGAAGTAATGAAATGTTTCTCTTCTTCTATTTCTTATTTCACATTTATGGATTAAAGTAAGCCTTTCATCCATTGAAACATCTTTTGGAATAGGAGCGGGGTTATGCTTTGCAGGAAACGATTCATTATATAAATCAAAAAACACATCTAATCCTACTATCAAGTATGGAGTATCCAGTATATCCTGTAAACATTCAGCTATTGTTGTTTTTCCAGAACTTGATGCACCATTTAGTAACACAATTCTACCTAGGGTATTTTTAGAAGGCATATAAGAATTTCATTTCAAATCTTCTTAAGAATGCTTGTCTCAGTACTACGAAACATACATCAAACCGTTTTGATTCAACTTTTTTTCTTTTATTTTTATTTTTCATTTTAATGCAAAGACCTTCTCCTTCCAGTAAGGTCGTTCATCCAAGAAGATACCTTATTAGAAGATAGATTTTGCAAAAAGAAAGTTGGGTTCTACTCAAATTTACCACAATTTACCACAATTGAAATAGAACACTAAATACATTGATTCTTGAAGTACATCTACTGAGATAATAAGAACTATTATCCAGTTTCAATCTTCTAGTCAGAAGTAAGTAACTGTAATTTATGATTCATTTAGAAAAAGAAAAAAGAGAAATGAAAAAGAACTAATAAGAAATGAAATTCATGAGTAACCAACCTTGCTCAGTATAACCTCCCCAATAGATTCTAAATTTAATCGTACTTATTGGGGTAGGATGAGTAATCAGTTTTTCAAGATATGTTCCTATAGTATAGCTGTAAGAGGGAGTTGTTTCACCATTTATATAGATATACAAAAATCTAGCATAAATATCATTTACATGTTCAATTTCGAATTTTATTGTGTCTTCGTCTGGATTCCCACTCAATGTATATGTCAAATCTGAATTATATGATTTTGGGAAATAATCATTTGTAAATTTGTGTGCGTCTTTAAAATTACCTTTTAAATCTCCATGAAGTATGGTCGCAGTAGAATACCAACTAACATATGATGTTCTCATAATCTTCTTTGTCCAGGCAAAATCTTTGTATACTGTTTGACCAGGAACTAACCAGTATTCATAATTGAATTGATCATATCTGTCTTGGTCTTTTGTAGATTCATGCCAGTCTACTCGAAAATAAGATAACGGTACTTGGTTTCCTCCTAAATTGGAGAAGTGATAGTATATGTGAATGTTACCTCCCCACCATCCACCTTCAACTTCATCAATAGTCATTTCAATATATGTATTTGTATAGGCATGAGTATCGATATACGGGAGAATACTTGTATCAATATCGATCAAAGTTGCTTTAGTTAAATCATACCATAAGTCAAATCTATCCTCGAAATCATCTGGTAAATCTAGAGGGTCATATGTATCTTCTTTAACATCAATAAGTTGGTTGTATACTGCATCAAGTTTAGAATCTATGTTGTTATAGTTACTTATGATTGCATCCTCAAGAGCTTCAAGTTTTTCATATAAACTAGCCCCAGTAAGAGGAATAGGGAATACAAGCACTTCGTTATAGGCGTACATATCTAAATCCATAGCAAGAGCATCAGAATTCGTAACATATTCAAAATCCCAATCTTTGTTACTAAAAGAACTCACTGTAACCAGTATTGATGTCATACTATTAAGAAAACTAATAGCTTCTAATGCATCTGCTACAATTGTTGAACCTAGTGCATCATTAGCTAATGTTACAATATCTGGTAGCAAATCTGCTGTTAAAACTGCTACTGCATCCACTAAATCTTCAGCTTTAAATGCTTGAGAGTCAACTTCAGCATAAATCCCTTGTATCCAAGTTTCCCAATCTTCCATTTCTAAGAGATACCCAAAGAGACCATCATACATAGTACTCACAAACATATTGAAAATAGCCC
>CAZPXJ010000164.1:0-6701 GCA_964590855.1 uncultured archaeon | reverse complement strand
AATGATGAAGTCAAAGCAGGAGATGTGATGGCTAGAGCAACCTTTGATACAAGGATGGTAAACTTCTTCGTTAATCCAGTAATTAATTTAGCATACGCTGCAATATTTGGAGTAATGTTTGCAGTAGGAGCAATGTTTTTCATAACACCTTACTGGCATGGAATGCCAGTTTTAATTATTATACCAATTGTAATCGCAATCCCGATTTTCTTCTTTGCTAGAATTTATTATAAATCCGTTGGTCCTATTTCGATGCAAATCCAGCAATCATATTCTAATCTTTCTGCATATTTACAAGAGAAATTATTAGGAATTAGTGTGATCAAAATCTTCGCAAGAGAACAGTTCGAACGAGTATCATTTAGGGAAAAGAACGATCAATTATCAGAACAAATAATCACAAGAGGAAAATTAAGATCAAAGTATTTCCCAGCTTTATTCGTAGGACTAGGAGTAGGTCTTTCAGTACTATGGGGCAGTTTATTGATAAGCTGGGGAATAGGTAATCCGGTAACACAAGTATTGTGGAATTTTAGTATCTTAGAAGTCGGAGGAGTAAATGTAGTAGGTTTTGGTCTAGGGGAGTTGATTACTTATTCTTTATTAGCTGGTAACCTTTTCTTCCCAGTCTGGGTTATGTCTTGGATGCTTGTGCTGATTCAAATGGGATTTGCAGGTGCAAGTAGAATAGTCGATATTCTCACAAAAGAGACAATGATACCTATGCCAGAAAATCCTATTACTTTAGAAGCACTAAATGGAAGTGTTGACTTTAACAATGTTACGTTTTCTTATGATAATAATGTTAAAGTTGTAAAAGATGTTTCGTTCAAGATACCAGCAGGAAGTAGAGTGGCGGTTGTTGGACCAGCTGGCTGTGGAAAGACCACAATAATGAAACTCTTGACAAGACTTTATGATGTTAATTCAGGTAGTGTTAAAATAGATGGGGTAGATGTTCGAGAGTTATCACTAGATACAATTCGAAGAAATATTGGAGTAATAGAACAGGATATTGTCTTATTTTCAGCTACTATCAGAGAAAACATTTCTTATGGCAAACCGGAGGCGACTGATGAAGAAATATTCGAAGCTGCCAAAATGGCTCAAGCTGAAGAATTCATCCTTAAATTTGACAAAGGTTATGACACCATTGTTGGAGAGCGAGGAACTACACTAAGCGGTGGTCAAAAGCAGAGAATAGCTATAGCAAGAATGCTATTAGCAAATCCAAAAATACTAGTTTTTGATGATGCTAGTTCAGCTGTGGATTCAGAAACAGAGGATAAAATTAAAACTGCAATTAACAGAGTGTTGACGGATAGAACCAGTTTCATAATCACTCATCGATTGTCAACGATTCGACATTCGGATATTATTATTGTTCTCAAACAAGGAGAAATCAAAGCTATAGGATCTCATGAAGAACTCCTCAAAAAGTCAGTAGATTATTGGAGAGTATTTGCACGATTCTCCGAAATAAGGAAAATGATGCCAGAACAAATGAAATCTAAATTATATCCGGAGAGTGATTAGATGGGTTTTATTCAAGAGCTACCAGATGAAAAATATGATAGGAAATATGGTGATATTTACCTCTTTAGACGTTTATTTGGATACATCGCTAAACACGATTTGAAAACGTTCTTTGCTGTATTAGTGTGGATGATTTTACAAACTGGAGCAACGATTGGCATACCATTTTTCATACGATTTGTAATAGAAGGTGTTCAAAATGGCAATTTCAATGTGGTTTTTTATATTGAAACAGCTGCTATCATAGTTTTATATGCAGTTTTCTGGTTTGCTCAGTATAGAGCGATGTATAAAACCTCTATTTTGATGGGCGAAATGCTTAGAAGAGTACGAAAAGACAGTTTCGAAACTCTCCTTAGAAATGATATGAAGTTCTATGATGAAAACAAAAGTGGTAAATTAGTTAGTAGAGTTACCAGTGACTCAGATACTATCTCCCAAATGGTGCAGATAACTACCTCATTTCTGATTAATATCCTTGTCATGATTGTTGTTCTAATAATCTTGTTCATTACAGATGTTAGATTGGCTCTAATCACCTTGGCAGTAGTTCCGGTTCTATTTGGACTAGGGATAGGTATCAGAATGTTCTCTAGAAAAACTTCGAAAAATTGGAGGAAGACAATCGCTATAGTCAATGCTAATGTTTCAGAATCAATATCCGGAATTGAAGTCACAAAAAGTTTCAATCAAGAGAAAGAAGCTTTTGAAAGATTTAAAGGAATTAACATGAGAAATTACAGAGCTGCTTATGTTAGAGCTTGGGGAATGAGTATCTTCTTTCCAGTTATTGAAACTTTGTTCGGCGTTGGAACATTTCTAGTATTGTATTATGGTGGATATATTGCTATTACAAAAGGAGATATCAGTGTAGCAACCTTGTACTTCTTTGTCTTAATGCTTAATCGGTTCTTCATGCCTTTACTTGAGATAACAAGATTCTTCAACCAATTTGAAGCAGGTTTAGCAGCTGTTGAAAGGATATTCAGTTTGATGGATAGTAAACCATCGGTTGTTGAAGACCCAAACCCCATTCCAGTACCCGTACTCAAAGGAGATATTGATTTTAACGATATGACCTTTTATTACAACCCTTCAGAGCCTTTATACAAAGATTTCAAGCTATCTATACCTGCAGGACAAACTGTAGCAATAGTTGGAAGAACTGGTGCAGGAAAGAGTACATTAGTTTCATTGCTTACAAGATTTTATGATGTAGAGCAAGGTGCTATTATAGTAGATGGTACAGATATTCGTAAGTATGCTTTACAAGACTATCGTAACCAAATAGGTGTAGTTCTCCAAGACAATATCCTCTTCAGTGGATCCATCGAGGAAAACATTCGATATGGAAAATTAGATGCCACAAGAGAAGAAGTGGTACAAGCTGCGAAAAATGTCTATGCATGGGAATTTATACAAAGTCTGCCAAAAGGATTAGATACAGAAGTGGGAGAAAAAGGAACCAAACTCTCAGCAGGTCAAAAACAGCTTGTAGCTTTTGCACGAGCTCTCCTTTCTGATCCTAAAATACTAGTGTTGGATGAAGCAACAGCTGCTATTGATGCTTACACTGAATCGCTTATACAAGAAGCATTAAAGGTGTTGTTGAAAGGTCGAACAGCAATAATCATCGCTCATCGTCTTACAACTGTGGAGAATGCAGATAGAATCATTGTTATCGATGACGCCAACGTTGTTGAAGAAGGGAGCCACCAGCAACTCATGGATAAGAAAGGAAAATATTGGCAACTCTATGATATGTACTTCAGACATCAATCTTTGGACTATGTAGAAGATTATGGAGAAAGTGTACCCATGCAGATAATCAGAGGTGATCCGCCTGATTCTCCAGCTTCTATGCCTAGAAAACTAGTATCCAAGAACAACGGCGAAGTAGAAGAGTAAGCTGCTGAACTAGTCTAATTTATCTAAAGAAAATTTAAAAGATAACTTTTTATTGATTTTTATTGTTATATCTTTTTCATCTTTTAATTTTAGAAATCTAGGAATGATTTTCTTTAATGTTGAAAGATTGAATGATTCATCCTTGCCACATTTACTTACAAAATCCATAAGTAAATTCCTATATGGTGTTGGGTTAGTATAGTTGTCCAATATAAATCCGATAGATACTATTGTATCCCTTGGATCTAAAGTTGTGTCTATAGGCGGAATGCTTGCAAGATAACCTGCTACTTGATATCCATTGAAGATGATGGAAGCAAAATCCCCTTCTTTGCTAGCCATAGGCATACACTTCTGTGATAATTCTTCGAATTCATCTTCAGATAGGAAACCTTCTGGATGTAAACTTACAATTTCAGGTCCTATTTTTGGCATGATAGCAGCAAGAAAAACCGCACGCATAAGACACATAATATTATAATGCTTAATAAGTTTTTAAGCTCCAAAGATTCTATTTGTTATATATCTTATTGGCATTCTCCCAATACAGTTTTTTCAAGATATCTTGATGTAAATCCAATCCATTAATCTTGGTCTTGTTATCGTTTTCAGGATCAGGGATAGGAAATGGTAAATCTCTGACACTAGTCTCAAAAAGTGCTTGAAAGCTAAGAAAACGGTTGATATAATAACCCGGAATCGGTTCTCTGTCACCTCTTCCAGCAACAAAATCTGTTCCGAACATTATGCGATTTTGATGTTTATCAAAGAACGCAAAAGTTTCATCGATTTTGGAACCAAACTCTCTAACCATCCATTTAGCAGAACCAGTGTCAACATAGAGATTTGGATATTGATCTAATAAGGAATCAAGATGTTTGAGGTCTTCAGGTAGGCTAGCCATATGAGCTCCAACGATAGTGATGTTCGGATACCATTCTAATATGTTTTTGAGAGCATTGATATGATCTTTTTTGACACCATATTTGCTTTCGGGTTGATAGTTCTTAACGTATAGAAGATCAGGATCACTAACGTGGAGGAGGAGTGTAAAGCGTAGATCATCTAATCTCTGAAAGATTGGTTCTAGTTTAGGATCATTCAGATGGACATCTTGAGGACGAAATTCAACGTTCATTTCATCTCTACCAAAGTAGTTGACCCATCTTGGTGAAAACCAAAGTTTACCGAGTTTGAAACCATCAGAATAAGCTTGCTCTAAATGATTCATAGAACCTTCGATATCATCTTGTAAAGCTTCTCTAATGGAAAGAAAGATAGAATAAACAAATAGGTCTGGAAATGCTATTTCAAGTTCATCTCTGCTTTTGGTATCACGGACAATACCAAAAATCTTCTTAACATTGAATTTTTCTTCATAACTAACCATAGTAGCAACATCTTCGACTTTACCGAGATGAGTATGAGCATCAAAAACTGGACCAGTATATTTTCTTTCAATAGTTCTGAAGAAAGGATCCATGTTATTATTTATGTAATCAGCGTCCATTAGAGTGTCTCCACCTCTAAAAAAACAAGCTTACTTATGTAAATTGTGATTATACTACAAAAGAAAAAAAATAAAAAAAGAGAGCGGTTATTTCTTCTTTTTACGAATTAGTGATACACTAACAAATACAACGGGAACAAGAAGTATGATGTAGGTTAGATTACCAAATTCAAAAATAACTGGAGCAGGAACACCTGGAGGTATAGAACTCAATGGATGAGTATCATTCATGTGAGTATTACCATCTAAAGTATAGTATCCAGATCCAGAATAATCATCCCAGTAATTCCCTTCCATATTCCATTCGTCATACCATACGGTTGTTCCAGCATCGTCGTAAGCTTGTGTTCCGCCATGATTGTTACCTATGAATGCATTGTGGTGAATCCAATTAAAAGAAGAAGAAGAATCAGAATAAATTGCATATCCATAGTTGTTATGGAATAAGTTGTATGAAATGTTGGTGAAATCACAGTTGTATAGAAGAATTCCTTCATCATTACTGTTTGATATAGAATTGTATTTGATATTCCCAGCTGCACATCCCTGAAACCTTGTATTATACCATGTATTTTGCTCTATTGTACAATATGAAATGTTGAATACAGTTTGGCTTGACAAATAAATACCAAATTCATTGTTACTTGCAGTAACATTATAGATTTCTGTATTGGTATCCCCAGCGTTATATATTCCACCATATACGGCATTATTATTGCATTTTGTGTTATGAATGGTTGTATTCATATTGGCTAGCATACGAATACTACCATAGTTATTATTGCTGAGATCACAATTGTTAATGATTACATTTTCACAACCATATAACTGTAAAGCAATACTTGTGTCTGCAATTGTATAGTCTTGTACAGTGGTCCCAGAACAAAAGGCAAGTATAATCTGTCCATAAATGTCTGAAGATAAAGTTATCTCACCTGCTCCATTTAGATAACCTAAAGGTTTACCATTGACTGTGTTCCCATTTACGGTTGTTGCATCAAACTCTGCTTGACTGCCTTGATCAATTGCGAAACCATCATGTATTGCAGTGTTATTTTCGATGATTGCATTCCACGCACCATAGAAATCCAAACCATGCCAACTATTACTAGTTACGGTGTTATTTGCGATTGTGGCCCAGTTAGTTTGATGAATATACATTCCACGCCTGCTGTTATCATGAACATTGTTAAAATTTATAGTGTTTGAACTTCCTGTGTGAACTTCTAGACCATAATAACCGTTTGAATAACATTCATTATCTGTAATACTTGCCATAATAGAATTACTAACTAATAATCCTGTCTGGGTATTACTGTAAAACTTGTTGAATGTAATATTTGGGAAATTACTATTAGTAGAAATATATGCTCCATATTGAGAATTGGAATAAAATTCATTGTCATGGAGTGTAAGGTAATTACATGTTTCAGTATAGATTCCATTTGCTCCTCCATAAATTGTGTTGTTCTCTAAGTGTAGATAATCAGAGTCATGTAAATACATTCCATCAGAGCTTTCATAGCATATGTTGTCAGTAATGTTGACATAATCTGTATTAGCAATACGAATCGCTCTATTCACACCTTTTAGAACGTTGTTTGTTATTGCTGCTGTATTAGACGCTACATCTTCAATATGAATGGCCGCTCTATTTGCAATAAGGAGGCAATTTCTTATTTCTAAGAAGTAGGTCGTACTCTCAATATATATGGCATAATCCTCAGTGGTTGTAATGTTTAAACCT
>CAZPXJ010000163.1:0-6914 GCA_964590855.1 uncultured archaeon | reverse complement strand
GATCTATCGATTATTACAAGAGAAACACAACAAGTTATCGTTCTCATTCTTCCTATTATGATTCCAATATTTTCCGCTATTACAGGTTATATTGAGGATATTGATATTATAGGAAATACAGCTGTAACTATATTTTTCATTATTTTGATGGTATATGTCCTTACAAACACAATGGCATTAATCGTTAGTATCACAACGATAGAATCTGGAGGAGAAACCATAATGGCTGCTCTTCCCATTGATGAGAGAGATAAGATGAAATCCAAAATCCCTTATTTCTTTAGCACTATTGTATTAGCTTTATTGTTATCTTTACTTTTCCAATTGAAATCTCCAATCTTTCTTGGTACTCTTTATCTTACACTATCTTTCTTACCTGTGTTACCAATTCTTGGTATGGCAGGTTTATTATTCAAGGTTCGACTATTTGGTAAGTTTAGACATAAATATGTGGTTGAAGAAATCAAAGCTGAACACAAATTCAGCAAATATATACTTGTTCTTCTCCTTGTTAGTGGAATATTGGCTTTGTTCATCTATGCTGCAACGGTGGGATACTGGTTAATATTTACTGTTGAAGCTATCAGCAGTATTATTCTTATACTGATATTTAATTACATGTTTCCTAAGAAAGAGTGGAAGATTAAATATCTCTTCTAACTCTTCTATTTTTCTTTTTGAGGTTTAATTTCATAATTTTATAATTATTACGCGCGCAAATATTATATATTAGAGTTTTTTTTCTGAAACCTACTCAGAGGATTTGAGAATGAAAATTTTATTAACAGGACCTTTCGGAAATGTGGGAGAAAGTACTCTTGAGGAACTAATGAAACAGGGGTACGATGTTAGATGCTTTGACAAGAAAACTAGAAAAACAAGAAAGGTTTACAAACATATGTCTAAGAAATATCCTAATAGATTTGAGACATATTGGGGAGATATTAGGAATTTCAACGATGTTGAAAAAATTGTTCAAGGAGGGATAGATTTTATTTTCCACTTGTGTGCTGTCATTCCACCTGATTTTGAAAAAGATCCTGATTATGCTAATGAAGTTAATAAGGGAGGTATGCAAAACTTAGTAGATGCAGTCGAACAATTATCAGTCAAACCTAAAATCATTTTCACAAGCAGTTTAGCCCTTTACGGTTCTACTATGGGTGAAGATCCCCCTAGAAAGGTGACTGATAGAATCGAACCTCTACCTCATGATATCTATGCTTTCCAGAAGTGGGATATGGAAAAGATCCTTCAAGCAAGTTCCTTGGAATGGATGATTTTAAGATTAACAGCTGTTCCTTCAATGAGAATGCCCATGAAAATCCCTGCTTTAATGTTTGAAGTTCCTTTCGACCAAAGAATAGAACCTGTTCATACCTGGGATGTAGGTTTAGCATGTGTCAATTCAATAAAGTCCTTTAAGAATCAAACGATCATGAATATAGCGGGTGGAGAATCTTGTAGAATGACTTCTGGTGAATATATTCTTCGATTACTGAAATCCTTCGGAGTTGGTGCTATTCCTCGTGAATGTTTCAGAGTACCGAAGAACGATAAAGATTGGTTTCATTTAGATTGGTTGTATACATTAGATTCACAAGAATTACTCAAGTATCAAAGATATAATTTGGAGGATTTTGCTCTTGAATTTGAAAGCAGAATCCGAATTCGAAGAAAGTTAATAATTTTAGTTAGTCCTTTAGCTCAATTGTTTTTGATAATCCGTTCTCCATATTATAAAATAAACAAGAAAGCAAATAAGGAAAAAAAGACGTAAATGAAAATTAGTAGAATGGCATATATTTTGGTTGAAACATCCCTTTGAATATAAGCCACATTTTCTTAAGGATGCTCGCAGGGAAAATTGAATCAAAAATCTCTTGGAAACTCTTATCTGGACTAATAGCCGAAACAGTTGTAATTCTAAATGCACAATGTTTATCATAAGTACAATCAATACAATTCTTCCTGAATCTTTCTCCTTCTTCAAGTAAGCCTTCATCAGCCATTACGTTCTCAAAACCAATAAATGGACTTATATCCCCTGCAAAGTTATCTAGATAGATTCCATACTGTTTTGCAAATAAATCTACAAATAATCTTAATCGATTCTTATACTCCTCTAAATCATCTTCTGGATCAGTATACATAATAGCAGTAATTTTTTCAGTTGGAAAAGTAAGAATTTTTGCTTGATTCATTTCAAAATCATGAAAATTATTAGGATTTGCTTGATCATATATGAGCATAGCATTAAGTAAAGCTGAATTTAATAAAGTTTCATCTGCAAAAGTGTTATCATTAGAGAAATCAATACAATGCATTCCTATATGACACATTAGGGATCTTGCAAAAAGTGGTAATCCGCTTTCATGTGTGATAATAATATTCTGTATCATTAACCATTCTTCCTATTTACACTTAAGTTTCTTTTGATATTTCAAATTTAATAAACAAATTACTAATTCCTTAGGTCATCTATCTTGACAACTCTTTCTTTAATTCTAGAAATATCGGCAGCAAAAGCCATTAGATGGGATTCTAAGGAAGATTGAGCATCGGTTAGAATTGTTGACCTATCCTCAGAGTTCGCATTTCGGATGAAAGCTTTCATTATACCATGATCTCCTCCACCATGTCCATCAGATAGCATTCCTGTTTTACGAATTTGTTTCTTCTTACCGGAAGCAGAATCGTACAAAGTAATTTTATCACCAGAATGAAGGAACTCACCGATAATAACCCCTTTAGTTCCATCTACCCTCAGTGTTCGACCTTCTTCGTGAGAAAAGCCGTGCATTGTAAAAGTAGCTGTAACTTTGTTTTCAAATTCTAAATTGACTACTTGATGATCTACAATATTGTGATCTTCAATCCTATATACACATCTACCATATGCTGAGCTGGATAATGCTTTTTTCTTCCCATCTAAAGTCATGTCTTTTGATATAGTGCTCACTGGCCATCCGTTATAGTCTCTTACTCTTGTAAAAGGTGGAATATTCTTCAACAAAGGAAATTTTAGTACGGTCTTTGAAATAATTTTTGCCAATCCCTTACTTCCTTTTGATGAAATCTGAAGAAGAGGAATTATGTCCAAATATATTCTTGTAGCGTTGTACAAACAGGTTTTTGAAATGGGGCATCCTTCGATACAGTATTCAGGTGCTCCATCCGGTATATTTGCTTTACCAAAATGTGATTGAGATCCAAATGAGCTAACTTTCGCTGCAGGAGCGTTTGCAAACCAGTGTAGAATGTCTAGATCATGACAGGATTTTGCTAAAATCATCGGACTTGATTTGTCTCTATTATGCCAATGTCCTCGTATAAATGAATGAGCATAATGGAAAGATGAAACATTTTCTCTTAATGAAATGTTGACTATCTCTCCAATCTTTCCCGAAGTGATTAAAGAGTTGATTATTGAGAAAAAAGGAGAATATCTTAATACATGACCAATTTGCAGAATACGTCCTGTATCCTTAGCAACTTTAACCAACTGCTTACATTCTTCTAGTGTAGTTGCCATTGGTTTTTCTAGAAACACATCATACCCTTTTTTCATTGCTAAAACAGCTGGTTCAAAATGCATTTGATCTTGTGTAGTAATAAAGGCAACATCAGCAATTTTTTCTTTTTCCAGTAGAGGTTCCCAACTGGTGCATGAGTGTTTTTGTTCAATAAAATGTTTTTGAGAAAATTGTTCTCTTCTTTCATCTCTAGGTTCAGCTACAGCAATAAATCTAATCTCACTAGGATATTTCAAAGCATATGCGCCAAAAATATCCGCACCTCGATCGCCAGCACCTATCAAAATCGCAGTTATGGGTTTGATCATCATGCTCAATTAGGCTCTGTTGCTTTTATCTTTTTCCGCTATAAAGAAAGCAATTTAGGGTGGTTCAAAAATCTTTATATTGCATTATAACTCTTTATCATGATTATTATGAAAAAAATATTCGTAATTCCTTTAGCAATTACACTTATAGCCGCAATAATAATTCCTGTTTTGATTACACAATTAGCCGATAATGAAGATCCGGTAATAACTGATTTTTATCCAGAAGAATACTGTATTTACTCTGGTCTAGTTGAAATAGGAATGGTAGCAGAAGATAATTCAGGAACAGTTTTTTTCAGTATATATTTCGATGATGAACTTGTTTCAAATAACAATACCTATTTATGGGATACAACAACTTCAGCAGATGGTACAATGGTTGAGGTACTATTCAAAGCTGAGGATAAACGCGGTAACTTTGTAACTGAAACATCAGTATTATTTGTTGATAATTTTATTAACCCTCCCAGAGAAGATGTTTTCAAAGTTGTATCGTATAACATTTGGGAAAGTGGAGAAGAAGTGTTAGGATACAATGGTGAAACAAGAAAAAAAGGGCACTGGAGACCTGTATTGGTGGAGGAAAATGCTGATATAGCGATCCTTGTTGAAACAGGATCTCTTGATGATGCTCAAAATTATCAATTGAATCACTCCTTGAATCTATTGAATGCTTATCTCTATGACGAAGCTCCATACGCTGGTTATACAGAACAAGGTATTCGGGCTCATACTGATGGTGAAGCAGTAATCAGTAGATATCCTTTCATAAATTTCTCTCAAATATTAGAATACAGGTTAGATGATGAATCTATTCATGATTTTCATCATGGTTTTTGTGATGCAGTTGTAGATATTCAGGGAATTCAAACACATGTTATTGGTTATCATGCCAAATGTTGTAATAACACTGGAGACGAACCCCCAATGAGAAGGAATGAAACAGAGAGTATTCTCAACTATCTTGATGATCTAGGTGATGTTCCCATCATTTGGGCTGGAGATTTCAATGCTTTCTCACCTGTAGATACTGCTGATCCTGATTTAGCTCCTATGGGTAATCTTGGAGACGGTCCTTTAACTATGATTCTAAATCCTGACGATCCAACTTGGGGACAGTATTCAAGTAAAGTACATAACTTCACAGACGTTTATAGAACCTTAAATCCTGATTCAAAAGGGTATAGTTTTGGTCGTTGGGAACCTCAATACTGGGGAAGAATAGACTATATAATAGTTAATCAACATTGGGCAGACAAAATAATTAATGCTACGGTTGGTGATACTCCATCTGCAAATACAAGTTCTGATCATTATGCTGTTGATTGCTTCTTCTCTTTAGACGAAAATTATTCCTACACTGAACCAACCCCTAAAGAAATATCAAAAGATAGAACCGTAATTGCAAGTAAAAATGATCCTTTGTTTATACTAATTAAACAAAAGTTTCTAGAGTATATTTTAATAGCAAAGACATTTTTTAAGTGAAATGTCTTTCTTTCTTTTCCATAATTAGTTTTTATTTAGAGCATAAACATTTGGTTAGATTTCTTCAACATTTTTTGCCAAAATTACGTTTCTATCTTTAAGATAATTTTCTACAGATTTATATGCTTCCAAATTCTGGCCTATAATCTCTGGTGGTATGATCCCTTTTTGAACGAGAACACCTTCTTTCATCAACTTAACTACTGCTGTGCAAGTGTATCCTGTAGTTCTTGCCATAGAAATCAGATCATTCTCTTCATCATAGAAGTCAATTAGATTGTACGTATATCTAAATTTTTGATTTTCTCTACTTCCTTCTATTATAATCCGCATTACTGTAAGATCTTTATCTCCTTTTTCCATATTCCAGCTTTTTAAAAGAAGTTTAGATGTTAATTCTAGTGGGATGATTTTCTTTCCTCCAACTTCTATTGGTTCCTTGTCAAAGAATCCTGTTTCTCTCAACATTCTCATTTTCTCTATATGACCTGGATATCTCATAGTTTTTTCTTTCATATTTGGGATGTCCATTGTTCTCAAAAGAGTTCTAAGACCATCTGTATTGAAAGCTTCTAATGTCCCTATATCTGGAAATTCAATCAATTCAGATTCTGAAAGTGCAGGTATAACTACAATTTTATTGTCTTCAACATACCTTGCTAATCTAGTATATTCTTCTATAACATCAATCGGCGAGAAAGGAGCTTTGTATTCAAAAGGCCATTCTCTAGCTTGTGGTAACCCCCCAACAAAACATAGGAACTTCTCAGTAGAATCTAGAATACTATTGACATGACCTAAGACGATATTACTCAAACCAGGAGCAACACCACAATCAATTACCGCAGTTACGCCTTTCTCTTTTGCTAACTCATCTAGACTAAAAGGGTCTTCTTCGAAGAAAGATATATCTACGGTATTCTTACCTGATTCAATTACTGTTTTCAGAGTTTCATATCCCATAAAACCGGGTAGAGCCCCAACGACTAAATCAAAATCCTCTATAATCTCTTTTATCATTTCTTTATTTGATAAATCTGCGAAAATAGTCTGAATATCTGCTTTGCTACTTAATTCTTCAAGAATATCTTGATTAATATCAGCTACTGTCACGTTGTAATCAGGGTTATTTGCTAGATCCATTGCAATGACATTTCCGACTAGACCCGCTCCTAAAACAATAATTTTCAAGTTAATTCACATTCCCTCTAAATTTCTTAAGTAATTAAAATTTTTCTTTGAAGAAAAAAAAAGAAAAGGGAATAAGTAATGAGCTTATTCATCAACATGAATTGCAGGGATAGGATCTGTTTGATTTTCTACAGTGAACACTGGCGCTTCATCTGGTGATTTATCGTAATCAATATCATCCTCAACATGTCTCATATTTGTGAAGAACCAAGAAACTAATAATAGAACAATACCAATTCCAATCGCTCCCCAAAAAACAGGATTAATAGCTTGACGTGCATCAACTGCATTTTTCTCAAGTAGTGAAGCGATTAATCCCGCTAGTATCATTCCTAATGGTGTAGAGAATTGTGCAAGAGTCTGTCTAACAGCCATAACTCGTCCTAAT
>CAZPXJ010000162.1:0-6922 GCA_964590855.1 uncultured archaeon | reverse complement strand
TCTATTTTCTAGATTTTTATTTCCTGCTCCATAACCTATTTTTTCTATTTGAACAGGTGGTAACTTATCCATCTTTTTTGTGACTAAATTGGTTAATATTGCTGCACCTGTTGGAGTTAATAATTCTCCATCAACCTCGTCACTGAAGAAAGTATAATTCTTAGCTCTCAAAATTTCTAAAACGGCTGGAGGTGGAACTGCCATTTTTCCATGGGAGAATGTCACAAAACCACTCCCCACGTTAACTGGTAATCCTATGAATTCAAAATCAAGTACGTTATTTCTTTCGAGTAATAATACAGTTCCAACCACATCTAGGATTGTATCTAAGCTTGCGGTTTCATGCAAGTGGAGTTTTTCAATTTTCTCGCCATGAACCTTTGATTCTGCTTCAAAAAGAGTCATTAAGATTTGCTCTGTTAATTTTCTAGCTTGATCTGAAATGTCTAAATCTGCAGTAACTTCTTGACAATACTGCATGAGGTCAGTTGCATGTTTTTTCTCAATATCATTTTCGATTTCAATTTTTAGATGAGTAGAATTAATCCCACCTTTAATGATTTTCTGAGCTTTAACAGTCATATTAGAATCAAATTTATTATTTATCAGCTCAATCAATTCGTTTATTGTTTCTTCATCTTCAAAAAGATCCATGAATACTGAAAGAAACATATCTCCTGAACTTCCAGCATTCCTTGGGTCTATTACTATTGTTTTAACCATTATTTACACCTTCAATATTAATATTCATTGACCCTTGTTTATAACCTATTAAATCAAGTGTAATATATGAAAATCCTAGTTTCTTCAAGCTTTCCATGATAGTTCTTCTATTAGGCTTATCAAGAAATTTCTCAAAGTCATTCTCTAATACTTCAATTCTTGCAATATCACCATGATCCCTTACTCGAAGTACCGAAATAGAAATTCTATCTTTGATTATCTTTTCAGCTGTTTCGATTTTCTTCAATTTGCTTTCTGATATAGTTTGACCATATGGTATTCTTGTTGCTAAGCAAGTCGTTGCTGGCTTTTTAGCAACTTCTAAACTTAAAATCTGAGCTAATCCTTTTATTTCATTCTTTGATATCTGTAGATCAAGAAAAGGACTACTGATTCCCAATTCCTTAATGGCTTCAAGACCAGGTCTGTAATCTGATAAATCGGAAGTGTTAGATCCTTCAATTATAATATCAGGTTCGAATGATTTGGATTCCTCAATTATTGATTCAAATATCAATTTTTTACAGTAATAACATCTTCTTGTATCATTGATTACTACTTTTGGGTGTTTCAAGGGATTAACTTGCAAAACTTTGAATTGTACATTTCTACTCTCTAGATATTTGACTGCATCGTCTTGTTCATTAGTAGGTACAAGACTAGATTGAACAGTGATTGCAAGTACACTCTTAGCATTTTCTAAGGCAAATTCTAACAACACTGTACTATCTAAACCTCCAGAAAATGCAACTACTGTATTCTTATCCTTGAAGTAACTACTTAGATTTTCAATATGATTCTTAATCATTTCAAGTTGCTTTCTTTTCAAGCCTTTAATAATAGTTCAGTATGAACAAAAAAGTGATACAAAAATTGTAAAAGTTGTTACTTTTAATGAAAGATAATTAGAAAAAACTTGATTTTCACAAAGATTTTTTTAGATGTAATAAATTCTATATCCATGAAAAACAAAAAGATGTATTTAACATCAATTTTTATTGTAATAACTACTTTACTATTATTAGGTTTATATAATACTAGCAATATACCTAGTGTCTCTGCTCAAAATTATGAAACTTCATTCCATCACATACACATAGAATCTGCAGGTGCGTGGGAAATTACTCAAGGTACAAGAGATATCACAGTTGCAATCATTGACTCAGGAGTGGATTTTGGTCATCCTGACCTAAATGAAACTGCTTGGACAAACACAGGTGAAATAGCCAATAATTCCATTGATGATGATGGAAATGGATATGTAGATGATATCCATGGCTGGGATTTCGTATCAAATGATAGTGTTCCTGGTCCTGAAGATGATGATCCAGTACATTGGCATGCTACTTTCATTGCTGGTATTATAGCTGCACCAAAAGATGGTGTAGGTGTAGTAGGTGTTGCACCAAATGTTACCTTAATGAATTTGCGTATTCTTCTATCCAACAATTACAATGGTGTTACTATGGAAGAATTTGGTGATGCTATTCGATATGCTGTTGACAATGGTGCTGATGTAATTAATTTAAGCCTCCATTACTACCCTAATAGTTCTGACTACTATGACGACATAGTCTATGCAATTAACCAAAATGTTCCTGTTGTCTCCGTTACAGGTAATACCTTCCTACCTTTGGGAGGTCAAGAATACCAATCATTTCCTGGAGCGTATGAAGAAGTAATATCAGTAGGAGCAACCAATACAGCTAAACAAAAAGCAGATTATAGTAACTATGGTGAGTGGACAGATCTAGTAGCCCCTGTTGGAGATGAAAATTCTGTTAACATAAGAAGTTGTGCACCTCCAAATCTGTATTATACAGGATGGGGTACTTCATTCGCTTGTCCTCAAGTAGCAGGTGTAATTGCTTTAATGAAATCTCTAAACAACTCACTAACTGTTGACGAAATCAAATATATACTCTATGAATCAGCTATAGATTTAGGAGAACCAGGTAAAGATATTTACTTCGGTTATGGACTCTTGAATGCTTCAAAAGCTGTTCGAGCGGTATTAGATCCTTCAGTTTTAATAAAACCCACTACTTCACCAACTGAAGAATCAAGTTACTTAATTTTTCCAACATTGATGTTAATGATTAGTTTTAGTTATCTAGCTTTTAGAAAAAGAAGAAAAAGATTAAACTAATCTATTCTTCTTTATTTTGTTTCTTCTCATTCTATTTGTTGTTAGTTTTTCGTTAAAACCTAATATTAATTAAAGTTTAAACTTTATTCTTTGCAGATGAGATTAGTTAAGCATATCCGAATTATAGGCTTACATATAGCTGTTTATGTTGTCATAGTTGGGATTGTCTTAGCAGGTAGTGTATTACTCCGTACTTTTGGACCTCCGAGATTTATATATACAGATAATAGTTGGGATAATGTAAGTCCATATATTCTTGAAACAGAAGTCCAATATGATGTTTTACTTGACCAACATTCTCATACGAAATATTCTGATGGTAAACTTACTGTTAAACAAAATATAGAATGGCACATAGCTCTTGGATTTACTGTAGTTGTAATAACTGATCATAATACACTAAAGAATTCAGAAGAAATTCAAATGTTTGCTGATGTGTATAAGAATGAGTGTATAGTAATACAAGGAATGGAATGGACGACAAATAGAGTCCATTTAAGCTTAATTGGCATTAAGGAATGGAATCTCAAAATACCTAGAAATCCAACAGATCAGGAGATTCGACAAACAATTGATGAAGTTCACAGGCAAAATGGTACGGTTACATTTAACCATCCTGGATTTACTCGAAGAATTGCAGATCAATCTGTTCCTTCTAATGCTGAACTAATGAGCTGGGGAGTAGATTTTATTGAGGTCATTAATGGAGTAGACTTTGATGAAGACTCTTATGATTTCGTTCAGCAACACAACGATACTATAGGAATGATTAGTGGAACCGATATGCATTCTCCTCAACCTGAGGATGGAGGAAGAGTGCATGCTTGGACAGCTCTAAATGTAACTTCTTTTTCGGAAGAAGCAATTATGGATGAGCTGAGATTACATAGAACAACAGTTGTTACTAACCAATTTGGAATTGAGAGACATGGTAAGTCCGAGTATAACAAATATTATGATTTCCTTTCGCTTTTTTACAATCTAGGCGATGTAATGATTTTCTACCAATTGAGAAATGACCAATCCTATGATGGATTTGGTAGAATTATTCTGAATGTTTTTCTAAGCTATTCAGCACTGATTTTTGTCGTAGTAGAAGTAGTATTAGGTTTTAGAAGATCTTTGAAAAACCCGAAAAACTAAGATAGTAACTTAGTCCTCCTCTGCTTTTTCATTGATTTTTCTTTTCTTGAGTTGATGTCTTTCTAGAGCCATTAAATCATTCAATGGAACAACAAGGTTGGTAACATAGAATGGTTTCTCAGTTGAATGAAACTTTGGAGAATTGACATTTTCTTTAATGATTTCAGTTCGTACTTTTTCTGAAAACTCCTTCCATAATTCTTTATACTTTTGATATTGGTTTTCAGAAAGGAGAAATTGTTCAATTTGAACCATATCAGAATGGTGGAGAAGATTCTTAGCTTCGTTTACAGTTCTTGAATTATTAACTTTTTTTGATGAATCTGAAGATTTCATAATTACTTGTTCTTCAAGAAAATTCTGAAAATTGTCTGTAAGAAATGTTGCATCTCGGATTATTCTAGTTAAGAGTCTAGGTTTCATTAAAGATCCAATTAGGTAATCATCATGTCCTTCCTCATTCTTTAAACATTCACATAAATTCATGTTTAGTGGCTCAAGTAGATCAAGACCTTTTGGCCCAAGTGAATAATACTTTTTCAACATTGTTGCTGAACGTATTTGTTCTTCTTTAGAAATTCTAACGATTTCTAAATCTACAAGTAGTTTTAGTTGACTACTTAATGCTCCTTTAGTTATTTTCAAAATTCTGCTTAATTCATTTAAACTTCTTTCTTTGACGAATAAGGAGTAAATAATCCTGAAAGGAGTTGAACCTTTGTTGTATAGATTTAGAAAATCACATAAGGTTTGAGCTCTTTTGAGTAGTTCTCGTGCCTTCTTTATATCGACTTCTTCTAAAGCTATTTGACTGAGATCTAAGAAATTTTCTGCGACCGAAGTGTAGGATTTTTGTAAAACTTCAGGATTTATCCTCTCTGAAAGTTCAGTTAGTTGACTAGTAATGTTTTCATCACTCACATACCTATTAATCTCTTCAGCAAGTAATTTACTATATTTTTGCATAGCTATTCTAGTGTAATCAAATCCAATTATTTCTTCTTCGGATATTTCTCTAAAAATATTTCTGGCCTTGTTTTGACTACGCTTTTCTTTCTTAGAATTTAGGATAAGAGCTTGAGATAGTCTGTAAATTTGGTTGAATATTTTACTTGTATAGCTCTGATTAATTTCCCTTAACCTTGTTACATATTCTTTTAGATGTTCGGATTTGATATTATTCTCGACAATATATTTGATCAGATCAAATAAACAATACACTTCAGGATCGACATCTTCTAGATCTTTTGCGTAGTCTAAGGCCTTTTCTAGAGTATCTAAAACAAGTTGAGGTTCAGTTAAAATCTCGTAAACTGCACTTAATTTTAGTAAAGAGAATATGATACCAAAGGAGTAATTCATACCCTGAGTTATCATCAGAGCATCATCATAAAATTGCTGAGCTTTTTTGATATCTTTCTTCTGAAAAAGTACATCCCCAAGATTGAGTAGAGTCCAAGCAATATCTTGTTTATTACCTATTTTCTCTCTGATTTCTTTACTTTTGTTGAGACAAGTAAGAGCAGAATCAGGTTCACCAATACTTTTGTAAACATAACCCAATCCGAATAGAGAGTGGGAAAGATCGTATGGATTATTATTGAGTTCTTCTCTCAATCTCAAACTTTCTTTATAATTATCAATTGCACGGTTCATATCCCCATTGTGCATATATACCCAGCCTAGGATATAATATGCTGAAGCGAGAATTTCAGCCATATCTAATTTGTTAGAAAGTTGAAAATATTCTTGTGCATGTTTCTCAGCTTGAATAAAATCCCCTTCTGCTATGCAAGCATATGTTCTATAATGGTGCAATTTTGATTTAAGAAATAGAATTTCTTTTTTCTTGATTTTTGGGAGTAAACCTTCTGCTTTATTTAGAAGATTTTGTACAAGTTCAATTTTATTCAATCTATAATGAGCAAAAATCTCGAGAAACATTGTATCGATTAGAATGTATGTATTTGATAGTGATTTTGCTAACGTTTGAACATTTTGTGAAAATTCTATTAAGCTCTCAAATTCTCCTAGATATCTAAGAAGTTGACACTTTATATGTTGTATACTTAATTGTTCTTCATCAGATAAGGATTTTGAGGACAAAATTCTGTTAACTTCATCATATGCTTTCCGATACTCACCTTTAATCATACGATTATCGATTTTTTTCAGAAACTCTATACTCAATTTTAATTACCTTCTACTTTATCTTTTTACATATTATTGATTTTCTTAAATCTTATACAGGCAACTAAGTGATTATCTCTTGCAGATTCTAAAGCAGGATCTATTTGTTTACATTCATCTACAACATAAGGACATCTTGGGTGAAATCTACATCCTTTAGGAATATCAATACCACTTGGCACTTCTCCTACGATTGGTAAGGCTTCAGTTCTTCTTGCATCTGGATCTGCGGTAGGTACTGCTTTAATCAAAGCCTTAGTATATGGGTGTAAAGGTTTACTAATAATTTCTTCAGTTGGTCCTTGCTCTACGATTCTACCTAAATACATTACAGCTATTCTATCACACATATGTCGTGCAAGAGCAAGATCATGAGTAATGAAAAGGAAACCTGTTCCTCTACTTCTTGTTAACTCTTGCATAATCTTTAGAACTCCAACTCGAATAGAAACATCGAGCATAGAAACAGGTTCATCCGCTACTACAAATTCTGGGTCTAAAATGAATGCTCTAGCCACTCCAACTCTTTGTCTTTGTCCTCCGCTTAGTTCATGCGGATATCTATCTAAAAATTCAGTACCAGGTATAAGTCCTACTTCTTCCAATTCATTAATGACCATTTTTTCAATTTCATCTTCATCTTCAACGATGTTCATTAATCTTAAAGGCTCTGCAATGGTGTCTAGAACATTGAAACGGGGACTCAATGATTCATAA
>CAZPXJ010000161.1:0-6939 GCA_964590855.1 uncultured archaeon | reverse complement strand
TCGTGTTGCAAAGGAGCTGCATAGAAGCAGAACATGGACTTCTGATTGGCTTGCAAGATATCGTAAAGAAGGTATTGATGGCCTATCGAATAAGTCCAAGTGTGGTAGACCTTCTAGACTACCTGAAGAAATTGCTATTAGGATAAGAAAGAAATTAAAGGAAAGAAAGCAAGGATGGACTACGCAGCAGGTACATGAAATGATTGTAAAAGAAGGAAATGTTCACTACCATCAGATCTATATCTATACACTGCTTCATAGATGGGGATTCAAACTGAAGGTACCAAGAAAGGTACATGTTAATACTGCCTCAAATGAATCTTTGTAGACAATTGGTAGTTAGCAGCTAATTCATCTCATTTCATCTCAGCAAACGTGGTCTTTCTACTATATCATTTGAAATTCTCATCTTTGGGATATGCTGCATAAGATCTCTTGTCTTTTACTTTCAAAAAAAAATTGGATTATCTCATTCACCACTTCATTTGAACTCATTTTGAGTTTTTGGTCGAAAATACATGAAAACACATGAAAACACTGCCAGATGTAGCTTCCGGAAGTCAATTAGAAGAGGGATACCATGACGCTACGAAGAATTTGGGAAGACTATGGAAAAATTCCTTTACTGAAACGTAGGTTGTATATATGAAAAGCCAGATAGTATAAGCTATTGTCAAATAGACAAGATCGGGAGAAGCAAGTGGTACAGCTTTATAGAGAGGGCAAAACCTACATACAGATATCAAGAATTGTCGAGAATTTCTGTTAAGGATATTAAACCAATTTTGCAGAAGTATGGAGCCGATAATGTGTCTGGATATGCTGCCAATGACTACTGTAATGATGATGCTATACCAACCTCGAGTAAGGCATACAGGCTATTTTCTGAAGGCAAGAGTCCTTGGCAGGTTTCCATCGAATTGAACCTGAGGGCACCAGAAGTGAAAACATTATACAGGGAATTCTGGGACCTACGTAGAATGCATATGCTTGCAAAGACGTATGAGGAAATAGGCGATAATGGAATATCAAGTCTGCTCCAATTACACAGATCATGTAAAGTACAACACATCCGTAATGAGCAAGTTATAGAATTCCTAAGAATCTATGGCAATGATCTTCCATTAATCAAGCACCAATACGATGAGGTAGACGTTAGCTTGCAAGGTCTATTATCTCAAAAATATAGAACAGAGAAAGAGCTTGAGGATTTGAATACCGGTATAGGGTGTTCGTTTGATACCTTGAAGTCAATTCAGGCTCAATGTGCAGAGGCTGAAAGGCAAAGAAACGAGCTTCTTAGGCAGAAGGTGAGATTACATATTTTTGTCTCACAGTTTAAAAATAACAATGGCATGTGTTTGAAGCTAGGACGTTTCGTACAAGATAAAGTAAATATGATCTTAAGAAATAATATTAAACTGCTCGAGTTATCCTTGATATCAGCTCTTAAGACATTCAGGGATGATCCAAATATGTGCAGATATTTATTACAGAAGTCAGAGCTAACTGCATCTTCAGCATTGATTGCTAGTATACCGAATAGCAGTCTGCTAATACCAGCTAACAATAATCCTGTTAGCTATTCGTATAACCATGGTCCTAAATATCACACACAAAAGCAGAAGCCAGACGATTTCTGCTATGCCTGCTATGACAATAGCTATAACACAGGAGCTATATCGAGAATGTACTTCGAAAATTTAGGGAAAGAAATGATAAGAGAGATTGGATTAGATTCCCTTGAAGACCTGCATGATGCTGCTTCAAATCACACATACCAAAACTACTAATCAGCATAAAGTCTTAAGAACACAAATGTACAATGTATGGAAGCCGTTACATGTTTCAATTTCCTTAGTTAGAACATTTTCATCTGGAAACGAAGTCATTAACTAAAGTACTACCATATGATCCTTTCATAATTATGATTCAATAGACTTATGTCTTTCGTGCTGTTGATAAATCTCATCCCACCAATGAGTAGTTATGAAAATAGGAGTTTAGCTTCATTAGTCATTTATTTTTAAATTAGCTAATATACTTAAGGCCTTTTGATTCATTCTACAAAGATCTTCGAATGTTATTCTATTTATTAGTGATTTACAAGGAACAGTTTCTAACGTAAGATTGTTTAACAAAAATCCCCGATACAAAGACTGTAGATATCTTTTGATGACTATTTCATCAAGAATGCATTTGTTCAAAGCTGATGTCCAATAGTTCAATAATCCGTAGTAAACATAACACGCATGCACATATGTGGTTAAACGGAGTGACTTTCCAGACCAAGGTGAACAGATTTTTATTTGCCAGCCATGTTGCATTTCAGGCACGAAGGGTTGTTCCAACTCTACTTTGTAGAGATAACTATGGATTGATTCATGGATAAGCATACTAATCATTTTATCAATTCTTATACCATCCAGATGAGCATTAACTAAAGTAATTTCACCTATTCTAGAACGCTGTGAGGCAGAGTTGAAACTTAGTGGTTCATCATCATTTGGTATAGCAGATACTACTACCGTTGACGCAACTATAAATCTCTTAATAATCGACGAAACTTCAAATATAATCTTGTATGCATTTAGAAGTTTAAGATAAATACTTAGCTCTAAACGTTTACTGTATGGTACAATTTTTTCCTTTTGTACCACCACACGCCGCGAACGATACAAGTTATATGGACTATGTGTATCCAAAAGGATGGCATTCTCTATATGTAGAGATGAGTTACTCTTAATCCAATTATCGAGTCTTGTATTTCTAACTAGCGAAACATCCCCAAGGGCCGACCAAAGTCGTACATTATTTATTTCAGCAGGTTTGTTTTCAAGTATTAGTTCAGCCGCAATAACATTTCTCAAAAAATCTATTATTTCGTTATAGTTATTGATCCAGTTCCAGTGAAATAAATAGTAACAGACTTGTGGAGATTTGATAATCCGCATGAATGAGTTATTAGACAACTGTTTGAGCAGCTGCTTCAATGATAATTCTCTATTTGTATCAATCTTTTGTATAATATCTGACAATGAGGACGTAACTAGCCTGTAATAGAAGTTGTTTATGATTTGTACCGAGATAGAAGTAGTGTCTTTATCCCATTCCATAACTTTGTGAAGATTTGTAATTGCTTCCGTGCTATTACTTCTCCTCACTATTGTAAATCTATGATTCTTTGCATGTTTTCAAGAGCCATGTAAACATCACTATGAATGTATTTCCTATAATTTTCCAGTTTTTTCAGTGCAGCCCTCTTTATAAATCCCCTCTTACAAAATCCTATGTAATATTTTCTCATTTTATTAGTAAAATGATTAAGACGTTCCTCCTTAACCCAAAAATAGTAAAGGCCAAACCATACAAACGTTGCGTGAATAAAGGTATTAAGATCTATAAGTTTATTTGACCAAGGAGATCTAATTCTTGAATTAAATGCTATATCGCCGCCTCTCGCAAAGAAAATTTGTTCTTCACACAGGTATAAGCAAGTATGAATTGCTTCATGAATCAAAGATGTAGCAATAACTGAGTGATCAATCGATTTGATGTGGGGATTGTATAAGTTTATTCTGCCGATCATTCCTATGTTACTAGATCCCTTAAAAGTATAATTGATGTCATCCTTTCGAGGCATAATTGTTCTAATCATCATGGAGGTAAAATAATAAGCAAATTTGTTTGTCTCATATATACCATTAATTGCGGCATAAATAAGAAATAAAACTCTCTTCAATTCGTCATTCTCAAATAAAATTGCATGACCAAAATTGGGTCGGAAGCTACTAGCAATTAAATCACGATTAGCGTAAGGGCTTGACAAATCAACTATTATATTTTGAAAAATAGGCGCCTGGTATCGAATTGACTTCCTATTATCAGGAAAATAATAATCTCCCAATGCTGTCCATAGACTCTTTTTATGATTATTTAATTTGTGTGACCGAATCATTTCTGCTGCAATAGAATCCTCAATAAATCTTTCTAATTTCTCAGTATTATTTACTGAAGTATAGTTCACTATGTAGCATGTTTCTGGTGCTTCTATTATGCGAATTAATGAACTATTTTCTAAGTTTTGAAGTTGAACTAATAAATGAGTACCTAATACTGTCTTGGATAGTAACACGTGCAACCTTCGTACAATGTATTCCATGTGAATCTCACGAAGCTTTTTAATGCCAAATAAGATCTTATCACTGCATTCCCACTGTAACAAATATGGCAAATTATCAACCACTTGGACTATTCCAGTTTGATGGTTCAATTCGGAACTATGTCAGGTTCTAGATTTTCATAAACTAAGTGAAGTATGTTTGATGAAGCTTTTATATTAAGATAATCTGCTACAGTGAGCAATATTCTACTAGAAAATACTTCCTTTGACAATCCCTTCCGGGTAGACTGTTCTAACCAATTTGCCGCAAAAAGGTAACATAAGTCAGAAACTATTCTTTTATTTAACTTAATCAATCTATTATCTTCTAATGAACGAACGAGAAAAGGCATCGGGGATCCATCTAACAATAAACTATAAAATCCGTATCTATCGATCTTACAAAATATGTACACTAAATTTTCCGCTTCTTCACCAATAATTTCTTTAATAAAATCACGTTGTCTAGAACAAGTTTTGGTACCGTGATGGTTATAGGTTGTTCCGTACACTGAATGATATAAGCCGGCGTTGCAGACATAATGAGCTACATTCCATGATTTAAGGATTAAATAAGTATTAATCAAATGGTGAAAGAGTGTCGTATCAGTATGCCTAACACTTTCAAAACCTAACCTTTTAAGTATACTGATTTTTAAAGATTCGTCATTCAATACAATCACATAATATGGCTTATATCCTCATAAAACACAGATCAATTGATTCGAACGGTTTGACCTTAAATCGTATTTTCGTTGCGATGTTTCTTCAATATTTCATCCGCGGCGAGACGTTCCTCTTCATATTTCTTAATTATTTTTTTCATAAATTCTTCGTTGCTTTCTTTCACGTCTTTCTCGTATGCATGCATATGGACAGGAAAATCTTCGTCACTCAGTTCAACTGCCCATCTTTTGAATCTGTCAGTATCTTCTTCTGCCCGTGCATCTAACAGTAATTTAAGCCCCTCCGCAAATTTACTATCACTCTTTTCCCGCTCCTCTAGGTATCCTTCAATAGCAGCTTTCTTCTCACTTTCAGATAGCTCTTTTGGATTATAAGGAAATTCATTTAATTTATCAGTTTTTCTAGTTTCAACTACATTCCGTAATCCAGCTAAGAAGCCGCCTTTGCCCCCCTCCAAGTTCTTGGATGGTCCACCACTAATAATATCAATAAGTCGTTGTGCTGCAGCTGGGTCAAGATTCTCTACATATTTGTTGGCCGTTGCTTCATCTGTTACATTATGTGATAATAATAACGATTTCAAGGTTTCCTTTATATCGGCCATAATCTATTCCCCCTGAACTAAATGATTGATTATTATCGCTGTCATACTTATTTATAGATGGAGTACTCTCGTACTACTTAAACTTATCTAGAGCTGCTGAGGTCCTGTTATCCATGTGACTAGCATATTTCTATGCCTTGAGACGTATACTCCAACAAGAACTTGTTTATCTCCTAGTTCTGTTGCAACCCATAACCAATCTGAATCAATCTGCAACATTGTTTCATCTATAATGAAGGCCTCTGGTTCATTTCAGATAAAATTTGTTGGGATTAAATAATTGTACCCAATTCCATAGCAAATCCATTGAAGACAAGCTATAGCAGAAGCAAGAATAAAGTATGATAAGATAAGTGTGTTTAAATGTCGCACTTACAATGTTATGTTCCTGATAAGAATACTAGAGAAATAAGGACATCAATAAGACATAGGATAGATCTTGCTCGTAGAAGAACACAGCTAAAGAATAGAGTGCAATACACATTAGATAAGTACATGCTAATATACAATGGTGATTTATTCGGTCACAAGGGACTCGGGTGGCTTTATACACAGAATCTAACTATGATGGATAGACAGATAATATTAAACTCGTATCTGAAGGAAATCTCAACAATTAACGAACGCATGATCAATGTCGAGAACTAAAGCTGAGTGACAAATGAGTAGACCTATTGCTAGGATTTACTGGATAGATTACTACGGTGCACTATTACTGCCCTATGAAATAGGAGATATAACAAGATTCAGTAACCCAAAGAAGTTAGTATCATTGGTAGATCTTGCTCCTTCTGTGTATCAATCAGTAAATACCATGTGGACAGGAAGAATAAGAAGACAGGGAAACAAACGCATTAGATGGTTTCTAACAGAAGCAGCTCAGATGGCTGCCAGATTCGACCCAAAGATGAGAACATTCTATGAAAGAATCTCAAGAAAGAAAGGGCACCAGAAAGCATTGATTGCAGTAGCCAGAAAAATGCTTGTAAGCATATACTACGTATTAACAAGAAATGAGTTGTACGATGGTCAGAAGATGTGAGAACGAGAAAGATTAAGAATATGAAGAGTGGCAAGAAAATAAGCTATTATGTCGAACGAGAAGGAGCTTAAGCTAGTGAGCACGAAATCACACATAGCTGGATAGTTACTACTAGACCTAAGAGAAATGGAGATAGGATGGAAACGAATCAATAAAGATAGGAAAGTTAAAGAACTCTTCACATGGATAACAGGACCCCGGCTGATTTCTAGCATCAACAAAATAAAGTTTTTAATGCTATAATCGGCAATCCCGCTGAACTGTTAAATTCAGACTCATATACTTCTAAATATTTCTACAAACAAGAATTTCGTCTTTTGTTTACTTGGTTGATTATGGTGAATACGTTGTTTACTTGACGAATACGCCGTAGTTAAAGGCTCAGATGGTCTAGCTAATTTTAAAAAAGATAAAAGCTAAAAGATAAAAGATTGCCAAATTACT
>CAZPXJ010000160.1:0-7000 GCA_964590855.1 uncultured archaeon | reverse complement strand
TCGTCTCGGATAATTACAACTCCTTCAAAGTCAGGTTCTTTGTTAAAATATGCCGTTAGTACTTTTTCATTCCAGTGAGCTGCTTTCTTGTAATTCTTCATTTGTGCTTGAGTAAAACCATGAACAATCCAATTATCTATTCTATTGAAGAAACAACCAGCTTTAACATAGGGAGTATGAACCTCAAAACCAATCTTCTCAGCTGTTTTGCATGAACCAATATTTCCAGCACTACAGTTCCAACCAACAGATTTATACTGAGATAAAGCATATTCGGCTGTTGCAGAACCAACAATTGTTGCAAACCCTCTTTTCTGATATTCTTCCTTTGTAGCTATTCCCATTTCAATTTCTTTTTCATCAGTCAAGTATTCCAGAGTACACCAGCAAACAATCTCTTCATTATTTTTCAGTAAATAGAACCCCTTGTTCTCTTTGAGATATTCCTCAAATGGAAGCCAATTTTCTTCTATTTCTTCAATTAACCAGTCATAGTTTTTAAAATGTTCTTTTTCTAGTAAAGAAAGATCTACAGGTTCAATTGTGAAACCTTCTGGAATTAAGTCTTTCCAATTCTTTTGTTTAATCTCTTTGATTTCATAATAGTATCGATTGTAGAAGAATGGCTCTTTCAGTACTTCCTTTATTCCTTCCAACCATTCTTCATTTGCATAATAACAATCTACTTCATGGTAATTACTTTGGATATATTCCTGCTTAAGATCTCCATATAAAAGCTCTCGAAATTGTGAATTAAAATTAGCATTATTTGCAGTCCCTCCAAAGAATAATCTGGGAAATACTACTATAACAGCTGTTTTTGGGTCGATAAGATTATCAACATAAACTTTTTTCATAATAGGAGTGCGCTCTAAATGACTCCTAAATATATTGAGATATGATTTGTCTTTGAATAGATGTTTAACTTCTCGATATCTTTCTTTAGGTAGTTCATAAACCATGGAACTCAATCTAAAGAAATTAGATAGTTTATAAGGATTTTCAGAAGTGATTTGGAATTATTAGACAAAGTCTGTCATTTGCTTTTGGATATACTTCTTATAGATATCTCCACGTTTTACCCATTCAACCCCTTTCTCTTTCTCAGGGGTAACCGGAATTCCTTTCAAGTCTCTCTTTATGATTGATTTAACATCTCCAAATCCTTGATAAGAATAGCCTATTGATTCAACTATCTCGGAAGCTGCTGCTCGTACTTCAGGTTCGTTGTAATGCAAAGCAGCTGTAAGAGGACCAATTGCAAAAGGATCTTTTAAATCTCTCAAAGCATTTAGCAAAAATTTAACAGCTGGTTTCCCTATTTTCTCTAAAGCATAAACAGCATATTCTCTAACAATTTCATCTTCTTCCTCATCTTTGAGAGTAGCAATTAAAGGTTCGATAGCTATAGGATTTCCTATCTTTCCAAGAGTTTCTACTGCACACACTCTTACTTTACTCTGAGAGTTGCCTAACTCTGCTACCAATGAAGGAACTGCCTTTCCACCAAATTTTCTTAGAGCAGTTGATGCAGCAAAACGGATATCCTTATCTTCATCCTTCATAGCGATGATAAGGGGGTCAATAACAGGTTCACCAATTTTAACAAGAGCGTTCATTGTTTTAGAGATGACTTTTGTATTCTTATCTCTTAAATCTGAGATTAGAGATCTAATATCTCCCGAGTTCTCAAACTTTTCAATGTACTTTTCAACACTCATAGTCAATCTTGCTCTTGATAGATTTGAACCAAACAAGATTAAGATTTTTGTATTACCTATATAAAGAGAGTCCCTCAACATAAAAGAAATAGTTATAGATTCTTGTTTTTTTAGCTATTTTACTCGGAATTTTTATATTATCTAAATTTCTTCATAAATATTAGAGGATTTGTCATGTCTCAGAACTTCACCAATAAATTTTCAATAGCTGAGAACCTTTTCAAGGAAGGTAGATATAGTGATGCTATTAATGAAATTGATGAAATTCTTTCTGATAGGACCATTCATCTAAAGAATAAAGTAGCTTCAAAATACTTGAAAACTCATACATTGATTAAACAGAAGAAACATAACGAAGCATTAGAACTTGCAGAAAAAATAATTTCTACTGGTTTAGACAAAAAAGATAATGTGTTTCAAGTTGATGGCTTTCTTGCAAAAGCTGCTGTAAAAACTGATTTAAGAGAAACTAAGGAGAGTTTCAACCTCGTAAGTAAAGCAGAAAAAATCCTAAAAAGCTCCAGTCAATTAACTGGCGAAAATCTTGATTTAAGGAGTTCAGAAATATTACGACTTAAAGGATGGGGATACCTACAAAATGGTCAACTGAAAGAAGCTTTAGAGAGTTTTAAAAATAGGATAGATCTATGTAGAACAGCTAAAATCACCTATGATTTAGGTGTAAGTTTTAATGATACGGGAATAGCTTTAATGTACTCAGGTGAGTTTCAAGAAGCACTGAAATTCTTCAATCAAGGGCTAGAGATATTTCGAGAAATGGGTAATAAAAGACACACGGCAAATTTATACAACAATATTGCGATTATACACTATCAAAGAGGGGAGCTTAATCAAGCTCTAGAGATTTCAGGTAAATGCTTAGCTCTCAGAGAAGAATTGGGTGAAGAATATGACATATCTGCAATCAATCACCAATTGGGATACATTTACAGCCAACTTGGAAACCTAGATAAAGCACTTGAACATTATATGAAGAGCAACGAAACTTACAAGAAAAAAAATATCTATATTGATCAAGCAAGAGCTCTTCTTGATATACATTATGTCTATAAAAGGAAAGGAGAATTTACGAATGCGTTAGAGTATTTAGATACTCTTTTGGAATTAAACAAAGAGAAAAAGGATTATCCAAGTATGGGAATAACTCATAATTATATCGGAAGGATTTATGTTGAAAAGGGAGAATTAGATATAGCTGAACAGAATTATAAAAAAGCTCTAAATTTTGCAGTTGAAAGCAAAGAGGAGGATATTCTGTCTGATGTATACTATAGTCTTGGGGAATTAGCATACTTTAAGAGTGAACTTGAGGATTCTTTGAAATATCATCTTCTTTCACTTGAAATAAGAGAAAAAATTGGTTATCCATTCCACAAAGCATTTTCTCTTAAAAATCTTGTCGTGCTTCATCTAGATTTGAGTCTGATTGAAAAAGCGAAAGAATATCAAACCAAATTAAATAAACTGTCTGACACATCCGAGAATCTAGCTATTAAACAGATTTCCAAACTGTGTGAGGCTTTAGTTTTACGAACAACAAAGAGCAGCAAAGATAATGCAAAAGCAGAATTTCTATTAGAGCAAATAGTTACTGATGAGATACTAGATTATCTGATTACGGTTGAAGCTCTTTTCAATCTAACTGATATGCTTCTAGATGAACTGTCTAAAACAGAAAATGAAGAACTTTTACATGAAATAAGTGAAAAAATAGAAAAATTAGAGGAAATCGCATATAAACAAGGTTCCCTATATCTGATAACTGAAATTTCTTTGCTTCAATCACAATTGCTTCTACTTAACCTAGATATCAAAGGAGCATTACAAGTCTTGAAAAGTTCTCAAGAACTAGCAGAGTTGAAGGGGTTACATAGAATTGGATTAAAATTATCTAATGAATATGACAATATCTTAGACAAAATTGATCTTTGGGAAAAGTTTACAATGCGCCTACCTTCTATTGCAGAAAAGATGGAACTCTTACACATCGAAGAGCACTTAGATAATTTAATTAAGAGAAGACAAGTTGATTCAGAAGAATTAAAAAGTGAGGAAGAAATTCCTCTTTTGTTAAGCCTTCTTTCTAGTGAAGGTTCCGTTCTTTTTATTGATCACATTGATGAAATGTTACCAAGAGATATGTTGAATGTAATCTTCCAAGAGGTAAGAGAGACAAAACTTTCAAAATTAAAAGATTTGATCATCGAAAGATACAGGGTTGATGACTATACTTATCTTCTATTGAAAAGAGAAAAAATAATTATTTGCTATATATTCATTGGAAAATCATATCTAGCAGAAAAGAAAATGGACAAGTTCAACAAAAAATTGTTCAAACAGACTAATATCGATAATATCATAAAAAAGGATGCTATTGATCTCGAGACTTCTAAAAGAACAGAGATAACAAAATTGATTGATGAAGTTTTTCTAAAAAAATAGAAAAATCTATGTTTATTTCTTTTTGAAAACATAGATCGAACATAAACTTATGATTCCGATTAAGCCGTAAAATCCTATGAAAGGAACTGGACAAGGACAATCAGGTCCTCTACAAATACAGAAATTAGTTGTCGTAGATTCACTTTCGTCATCAATGACTTTGAATTCACCTGCAATGAAGTCCCCAATATCTGGTAATTCTGGCATAGTGGTATTTGCAGAAAAGAAATCTGATACAAGAGAAGCTTTAATGGGTAAAAGTGTTGTTACATTATCACCTGGTCCACCAGATATTTCCTCTTCTGGATGATATTTGTATTTTAATTTGATTTTCACACTTACAATATATCTTCCAAATGATTGTATGTAAAACTTAACTTTCTTATCACTTTCAGTTGTAAAAGCGTTTATTGTGAACGTATAATTGACATCATCATCATAAAAATCAAAACTATATATCTTTCCTAAACACACAACGTCTTGTTCCTCTCCCTCAGTAGCAGCTGATGTAGGAAAACTTACAACCAACGAGGACACTGTGATTAATATAATCAATGTAAGTGTTAGTTTGCTTCGTGTTTTCATAGTAAATAATAGATATTTCTCCCAACTACTTAAACTTTATGTAGGGAAAGATACATACAACTACAAAGAAATATTGTAAGATTTTTAGAATAATTTTGATAAAAATTAAGTTTTAGCTAATACGAGTTTTATTGTGAATATACTACCCTTTGGATCATTATCTGAAACTGTTATTGAACCACCATAGGATTCTAGCACCATTTTGACAAGATACAAACCCATTCCACTTACGCCTTCCTCAGTTCCCCTATAACCTTGCTGGAAAATCAGTATTTTCTCTTCATCTTTTATTCCTTTCCCATTATCTTTAATTTGCATGACTACATTACCATTGTCTAGTTCAGTTTCTATCTTAACTTTGACCTGTTCCCCTCCATGCTGAAATGCATTTTGAATTACATTGAAAACAATTGGATACAACAATCTATTTGCATTTACTTTAGTATCACGAGGTAAAGAAATTATTTCTATATCACTAAAAGAATCTGTAACCCTTGCAATAGGTTCAAGTTCAATTGGCTGGATAGCTAAAGATTCTAAAAGCATGGATTCTGATTTGAGTGAATCAACTCTTTCTCCAACAGTTTCTGTTCTGGTGATTACTCTATCGAGATATTCTTTTTTACCTGTTTCCTGATAAAGTTCTATTCCACTTTGAATTACGACCAAATCATTGAGTAAATCATGTCTTAAGAGAGATGTTACAGTAACGAGATCTTTAGCAAATACATTCATATCTTCATATAGAGATTGATATTGTCTTCTCTCTTCGTCTAATTCTCTCACAGAAATCGGTTTTTCATATCTCTCCATAATGATGATTAAACCGATAAACAACAAAGCATAACTTATATTATACATATAATCTGGGAAACTACCCACAAAGTAAGTATCGGTAGCAATGAAATAACCCTTCATTGCATCTGCAACAATTCTAAAGATCCAACTACTTGTAATGAGTAACCAGAAATAAGGTTTTTTTATTTTCCACTGAATAAATACAAAGGTTGTAGATATTGCAATTATATCTAGGTCAATTATCAAAATTACAAGTGTAGTAGTGAATAAGGCATATTGCTTATTGGGAATGAAAACTTGACTAATTGTAGTAATCACAGGTGAAAGAGCAAGTAACGCAACAACAGTAACTATAAGAGTACCCATTTTAAAATTCCTTGATACATGTTTTTGAGTAAATCTAATCTGAGAGATTAATAGAATATATACTGGGAGGAGAGCTATAATAGAGATAACTTGAATGCTTATATCAAGCCCAATCATCTTCTCTTCTGGAAATATCATTTCTCTTTCATTCATAATAAAAATGTGAGATAAGGTCTCAGCTACGAAGAATAATGCTATTGTAAGTGTTAGAGGGAGTAAATATCTTCTATTGATTTTCTCTTTTCTCCTTGTAAGAATCCCCGCTAAAATTACTGTTATGAGAAGAAACGTACTCTTCAGAACGGGGATATAAGTACTAGTTACATCTTCTGTGAAAAACATAGGTAGAAAACAGAGAATTAGTGCAACACCACCAAAAATTGAACTCAGATTTTGTGTCACATGTTCTCTCATCGTGTACAGAATCAGTTCTATTAGTTTTAACTTTAGGTATGAATGCAATGAATTAAAAGTGCTTATTAGAAATTCAAAATAGGTAAGTAAAATGAGGTTATTGTATAAACGAATAATTGAGGTTGTTGCAATTTCCGCGTTTGTAGGTTTAGCCGGGATACTTCCACTTTACTTACTATCAGATAAACCAACTTCAATCGAGATCAATTCTGATAAAGACTTTGAAAAGTATAACTTACCGGGAAATGGGAGTAGTGCTGATCCCTACATAATCGAAAATTTATCAATTTCAAACCAGCTATTTCGAGGAATTTCTATTTCGAATACAAACAAGTACTTCATCATACGAAATTGTTATTTGTTCAGAAACTTGTTAAATGGAATTAGAATAGATTCAATTGCACCAGGAACAGGTATCATCATTAATAACACTATTCAAGAACACAGTCTAGCAGGAATTTTTATTGATAACAGTGATAATATTACCATCCAAACTAATACTATTATAGAGAGTAAATATCTCATTTGGTTGAATAGTTCTAATCATTGCACAATCAATGATAATAGCATATATGCTTACAGACCTCCTTTAGATAAAGAAGCTATAAGATATAGGGGTTTATATCTAACAAACTCTCAACACACACAAATTG
>CAZPXJ010000159.1:0-7025 GCA_964590855.1 uncultured archaeon | reverse complement strand
GAGAGAGCTTGATTATTACCTTTGGTTCCCATCTCGAGATGAAGTTCAATTACTTCTCTACAAGCTTTGACTGTTTCAAGAGGTACTTCAGCTGCTACTTTGTATTCAGCTAAAATCTTAGCAGATCGTGCGGCTTTTTCTTCTTCAGTCTCTTTAGGCATTCCAAAAGCTTTGATTACTCCACTGAAAGCATTAGCATCTTTATCAGTAAGTTGAGTCAATTTGATTCTAAGAGCTTCTGTTTGTTCTAATTTTGCTTTGAAGAACTCTTCAACTTCTTCATAACCTTTTTTTCCGATTGTGAGTCTTGCGACCATTGAACCTAGTGCAGCTCCCATGGCTCCAGCTATACAAGCTGCTGCGCCACCTCCAGGAGCTGGCGAATCACTTGCTAGTTCATCCAAAAAATCTGTAATTACTTTGTCTATTAACATTTCACCCATGTTATTCACCTTTTGTAAAAATTCGTTTTTCTATGATTTGATCTCTATCAAAGTTGTTTAATTGCAAATAGCTTTCAGCTGCATCAAGTAATGCATCCAACGGTAACATTCCATAAATTTCTGATTCTGTTACTGCAACACCGTATCTCTCCGCTTCTCTTTTTACCATATCGAAGACTCTATGTAGAGGAGTACCGGTATAATTAGTCAAATTCATTGAAACTTGAACCACTCCACGTTCTTCTATGTTCATTGCTCCTGCTTGAACGTAACGCAGTCCTCCACCAGAATAGCGTATATTTCTAGCAATTGCTTTTGCTATTTCCATATCATTAGTATTGAGATAGATATTGTATGCGATTAAGAAATTTCTAGCACCAACATTTGTTGCACCAGCTGTTGGATGAACTTCTCTTTCACCAAAGTCTGGGATGTAGTTATCATTTGTAGCTATTTCTTCCTTTAATTGTTCATATTGGAAGGATTTGGTTCTATAATTCTGTAAAACAGCTCTATCTGGATTGACTGCTGCGTCTCCATACAAATAAACAGGGATTTTCAAATCTTTAGCAATTTTTTCTCCGAGTTTCTTGGCGAGATTAGCACATTCTTCCAGAGTAATATCTGAGACAGGTATAATTGGGATAACATCTGTTGATCCAAAACGATTATGTTCTCCTTCATGTTCGTTCATGTCTATTAATTCAGCAGCTTTCTTACATCCTGCAAATGCAGCTTTCAAACATTCATTGGGTTCACCAATAAATGTAACCACGGCACGGTTATGATCAGGATCCATCCTGCTGTCCAAAAGAGTGATTTTACCAGCTTTTTTGATAGAATCAAGAATTTGATCGATAACTTCTTGCCTTGTTCCTTCTGAAAAATTAGGTACACATTCAACTAAAGGCATAATTTCACCTTGAGTTTAGCATCAAGTATTGAATATATATATTTTCGGTTGAAAGCTTGAAATTGTTTTAAAAGAATAGAAAAAGAAGAGAATTTTAAAGAGAAACAATAACTTCTCTAATAATATTAATTCCTTCATCAATTTCTTCTTGTTTAACAGTTAGATAAGGTCTAAACCGAACAGTTTTTTCTCCGCATCCAAGTAACAATAAATCTTTCTTAAATGCTAATTGTCTGATCTTATCTCTCATTTCAGAAGAAACTAAATCAAAAGCTACCATTAGACCTAATCCTCGAGCATTTGAAATCTTATCAGAAAAGTCTTCTTGTAAATCATGGGATTGTTTGAGCAGATAATCACCCATTTTCGCAGCATTAGTTACAAGATTTTCTTTCTCGATAATTTCCAAATACTTTTGTGCTCTGAACATGTCTACTAAGTTACCGCCAAAAGTGCTATTGATTCTACTGCTCTCCTCAAAGACGTTATTTTCAACATTCTTGATTTTATTAGAAGCTATGATACCACATACTTGGGTCTTTTTACCAAAACAGAGAATGTCTGGATCAGCTTCTTGGAAGTGTTCATAAGCCCAGAATTTACCAGTCATACCGACTCCTGTCTGAATCTCATCATATATTAGCAAAATATCATTCTCATCAGCAATTGAACGTAATTGTTTGAAGAATTGAGGTCGAAAATGATTATCTCCACCTTCAGATTGAACGGGTTCAATAATCAAACAAGCAATATCATCTCCATGCTTGGTAATAGCGTCATTAATTTCTCGAACACTTTTTTCCTCAGCAGCAACTATTTGTTCAAGATTTTTTTCAATTGGAAAAGTGACTTTGGGGTTAGAGACTCTAGGCCAATCAAATTTTGGGAAATACTTAGTTTTTCGTGGATCGAAAGTATTTGTCAAACTCAATGTATAACCAGATCTACCATGGAAAGCTTGCTCAAAGTGAATAACTTTGCTGCCAACTTCATCATCAAAACCCTTCTTGAAATTCTTTCTTACTTTCCAATCAAAAGCGGTCTTTAACGCATTTTCAACTGCTAACGCGCCACCACTAATCAGAAATAGATTAGGAAGAGTATCAGGTATTCCTACACGTCCGAAAGTTTCAACAAAATCACCCATCTCTTCAGTATAGAAATCTGAACTACTAGGTTTGTTCACAGCTACCTTAGCAAGATGATTCAGAAAATCTTTCTCTAACATATCAGGGTGATTTAATCCAACTGGAGAAGAAGCAAAGAACGAGAAGAAATCCAAGTAGCTTTTACCAGATTTCTTATCTACAAGTCTACATCCTTTACTCTTATCAAGGTCAACAATCATATCAAAACCGTCAGCGAGCATATATTTACCTATTTTTGCAATAGCATCCATTTCAAACTCTCCTATGAGAGCATAGAACTAAGAATCTTTATAAAATCATCTGAACGGACATTGAGAAGAGGTAAAAGTGGTGGAAAGTTGCCGATATGAAGAGGAAAGTGAGTGGCTATCACACGAAGCATTAGACCACTCATGCTCCTCTAGGGCAAGGGGTTGCCTATCGGCAAATAGAATATTGGTTTTTCTTTTTATATACATTCTAATAGTTCTATCCGCCATTACTCAAAACATTTTAGTAGCTAGTTTCACTATTTTTTATACTAAAAAAAATCAGCTAGATTGAGTGAAATGCAAAAGGTTAAGATTCACGTTGGATGCACAGGATTCAATTATGATGATTGGAAGAGTATAGGAGGTTTCTATCCACCGAAGATAGATACTTATGATCTATTAGAATTTTATTCAACTCAATTTACAACCACTGAAATCAACTCTACTTTCTATGCTTTTCCGAGAATGGAAACAACAACAAGATGGGCGAAACAACTTCCTGAGGATTTCATTTTAACTGCTAAACTACCGAAATCGATTAGTCAAGCAGATCTACTTTCAGGTGTTGAAAAACCACTTAATGATTTTCTAAGAATTATGAGTCCTTTGAAGAAGAATCTTGGACCTTTAGTTATGCAACTTGCCCCTAGTTTTGAAAAGAATGAAACTAATCTAGAACAGATAATAGAATTCATTGATTTCTTCCCTCATAATAACTATGAACTAATAATGGAATTTCGTCATTCGACTTGGTTTAATCAAGAAACCTATGACTTGCTTAATGAGAAGAAATTGGGGATTGTTAGTTCTTACCTACCGTATATCAAATTTAATTTATTTGAAGAGGTTGAGAAAGAATATTTTTATATTAGATTAATTGGTTCTCACCAACAGCCAATAGGACTGGGGAAGGAATTGAATAATCGCACAAATCTAATGCAGAAGACTGCGGAAGACCTGTATGAAGCATACGTTAGTAATCCAAAGAAAAATACAGGGTACGTATTTATCAACAATCATTTCAGTGGATATGCACCTCCTGCAGCGAGAAAATTCAAAGAGATTCTCAATGAGAAAAAACTCTCAGTTATTGAACCTCAAAAAATAATTTTCAAAGGTCAACAGAAACTAGCTGATTTCTTTGGTTCTTAGCTTTTCATTTTTGATTCTTCTAATAATTACAATCATTACTATAGGCAGAAAGGCTACCACTATACTACTGAGATTTAAAGAAATTCCTGTTTCAGCTGTATCAGTCATTATGGTTACACTGATTATCGAATTAAAAGCGGAATATCCAAAAACATCTGTTGCTCTGAAGTAGAAATAGAGAGTCTCTCCAGAATCAAAAGGTCCAATAGTAGCATAGTAAATAATATTTGATAGTTTAGTAGTATTTTTCAGAGTCCAATCTCCTCGATCTATACTATATAATAACACCACACTTTCAATTGTACTCAAATCTGAAACAGAGCAGTAAATTGTAATCTCAGACTTTTCATCTGGAGTAAGAGGATCCATTGTTATACCTTGTATATCAGGTTTTGTTGTATCAACAGTGAAATTCCAAACAGAACTCCAACCACCCACGTTGCTGGCAAAATCAATCGTTCTAACTCTCCAATAATAGCTTCCATCTGATAGATATGTAGGTATGGAGAAATTATTAGTATTAATTATTTCATTATAGAAAGTAGGTGAGAAGAATTCAGTATTTGAAAGCTGAACATGATATTCTTTAGCATCAGAGACAGCTTCCCAATCTAATTCTAGATAGGGTTCATTAGTATATAGATTGTTATCAGGTGATTCTAGAGTTGGAGGTACAGGATTCAATGTATCTATTGTAAAATTCCTAATGGAACTCCATGATCCAATTGATCCTAGTGTCCCTATTGGTTTAACTTTCCACCAATAATCACCATCACTGAGTGCAACTTCTGATGTATAATTGCTTGTCAAAACCTCTTTATCTGTAAAGAGATAAGAGAAATCACTAGAGTTAGATACTTGTATTATATAAGATCCTGGATATTGTCCCCACGATCCTGTATGATACTCTCTGAGTGAATCTTCCCAATCGTACTCGGGGAGATTAGTATTAATATATTCATTTTGGCTAGGAGATAGTAAAACTGGAGGTTGGGGTGGATACATAGCAATTGTGAAATTCCAAATTTCACTCCAGTCTGACCACCCTTGGAAAAACCCTTCTGCACATACTCTCCAAAAGAAGAGTCCATCATCCAAATTATAGTAGGTTATATAATAATATTCAGAATCCAAATCTGTTTCAGCAGAAAATTCTAGCGAGGAGAAATCAGGTTCAGAGGAAACTTGTATTTCATAATTTATCGCAGGGCCCCCATCGTCAACACAAGCACTCCAGTCAAATAAGAAATTTCGATTTCCAGTAAAAATCCATCCATCTGCAGGAAGTTCTAAATCAGGAATTGTTGTTGCTGCTGAAACTTGAATTGAAATGTTGTTAGGGATAAGAAATGAAACAACTAATAAACTACTCAAGATACACAATTTATGCTTTCGAAACATGAATAATCCTCTTCTAACCTTTAAGTAACTAACTAGCAAATAATGATAATAAACTTTTGTGAGAAATGCAAATCTCAATGATAAAGTATAAAAGTAGTTTCTAAAAGATTGAGTTGAACCTCATCTAGCTATAAACGAGTTCAAGAGTAGATTTAATTGACAGAAAACAGAGTCTATCTTCATTCTATTGCTACAACGGTACCTGAGAAGAGTTACACTCAAAAATTTGCTTTGAAAGAAATGAAGAAAATTGTAGCTGATACACCTTACAAGAGAGTATTCCTAAACAAAGTCTACAAAGGAACAGAGATCAATAAAAGACACACTATTATTGAAGATTATGATAAGAAACCTTCAGAGCATACTTTCTATCCAAAGAACAAGAAATACTTACCTGAACCAACAACTAAAACGCGAAATGATCTTTATGCAAAAGAAGCACTAAGATTAGGCAAACAAGCAGTCCAAAAGCTGTTTGATGCAAATCCAAATTTTGACAAGAGTAAAATATCTCATGTAATTACAGTTTCGTGCACTGGGTTCGATGCTCCAGGATTGGATTACTTCATCGTTAAAGACTTTGAACTTAACCCTAACATGGATAGATATATTCTTGGTTTTATGGGATGTCAAGCAGCAATTAATGCTCTAAAACTCTCTAAAGATCTTTGTCGTTCAAATCCAGAAGCTAGAGTTTTGATCGTGAATGTTGAGTTGTGTTCTGTGCACTTACAACTTCCATGGGATACTCATCAAGTTATAGCCAATGCAATCTTTGCAGATGGGATTTCAGCAGCATTAGTTTCAGCTGTTGAAGATGACTCTCAAGGTTCTAAATATGTCCTCCATGATTTTGCTACTGAGATTGTTCCGGGAACAGAAGAAGATATGGCATGGAATATAGGTGACACAGGTTTTGGTATGAAATTAACACTGAATGTTCCTCGAGTGGTCAAAGCACATGTTGCGCAAATCTTGGATGTTCTTGTAAAGAGAGCAGGAAAGACTAAAGATGACATCAAAATTTGGGCTATTCATCCAGGTGGAAAAACCATACTTACTAAATCTCAAGAAGCTCTTGATCTTACTCCTGAAGATTTGGATGCCTCTTATCACGTTATGAAAGAATATGGGAATATGAGTTCAGCAACTATCATGTTTGTTCTTGAACGTATATTAAATGATGAGACAAAGAAAGGATTAACCTTCACTACCTCTTTTGGTCCAGGTATGACCATTGAAGCTATATTGATGGAAAAAATCTAGAATATTAAACCTTTATTTTCTTCCAGAATTTCTTTGCAGACTTATTGCCACCGAACCCTAACATTTTACCTACATAAGGCCAAATTGGGTTGAATATGGGCATATACATTACTATCCAATTGGCAACCTTATGCCACCATGTAGGTTTGTGATTGTATTCACAATCTGAGATACATACTGAACAGTCACCTGCATTTTCTAACCAGAATAGATAGCAGGTCTCCACATTCACGTACCATTTTCTGACACCAGGATTATTACTTATACCAGTAGTTTTGTAGGAAGGATATTTGTCAAAGGGTATAGAATTACTTGGACATTTTTGGGCACAAGTCATGCATGTTCTACAGAATTTTTCTACAGATTTAGCAAATCTATAATCTGGTTTGTCAGTAATGAGAGGAATATCTGTCAGGATTTTTGCGACCCTTACACGTGGTCCATAGTCCCT
>CAZPXJ010000158.1:0-7102 GCA_964590855.1 uncultured archaeon | reverse complement strand
TGAATTTGTAAATAATTTTGGAAATGTTGCATTCTATTTTCAAAGATATGTTAGACTAATTAATTCTGAATATCTTGTAGAAGTTTATGATACCATTGAACCTGAAATTGCAATTTTATCAAGTATAATTATAGATACGATTATCAGAGCTAATCAAGGTGCAGCTGTAGCTACTACTGCGTCCACTGCAGCAATAATGTAACTACTCTTTAGTAAAATTCAACTGATATGCCCACCAATTACCAAATTCTTCTTTTAATGCTAAACCAGCTTCTTTTGCCCACTTTTTCTCGGTTTTTCGTAAAGGATAATCTGGATCAATGAAAAGCTCACAAAGGGAGACTATTCCTCCTGGTTTTAGAACACGTTTGAATTCCTTCAACACTTGAATAGGTTTTGGTATTTCTGGTAAACATGCTATTGTAAAAATAACATCCACAGAATCATCATCTAACGATAAATTATATGCATCATCTATCTTAGGAACAACATTAGCTACGCCTTCTTCTTTTAATCTCTTCTCTAATCTGTCAAGCACAGGTTGTTGAATATCTATAGCATTAACAACACCTTCTGGAAGGATTCGGTTAGCAACAGCTATAGTATATGTTCCTTTTCCTGGACCAACTTCTAGAACAACATCTCCAGGTTTTGCACCCATTCGTAAAGCTAACTCTTCAGGTTTTTGAATGTATTTTCTGCGAAAGGGATTATCTATCAAATTCGTAACAAAATGAGGTATAGGAAATGGATGTATCTTTCGAATAATTCTCACAATTGTATGCCATACAAGAAAGATTGGAAATATTGGAATTATAATGATGATGACTAGAATAAGAAAAGCGACATGCATTATTAGAAACCTAGATTACAAAATATAAGGTTATCTAGAAAAGGGAAAATAAGAAGAAAGCTTATCTAAGCCTTCTTTTCGTGTGCTTCATCAAAGAAGTGGATTTTGTGTAAGAGTTCTCCTTCTTTTCCATGAGGAGTTCTGATTAGATGATTAGAAGCTTTTTCTAATTCTCTGATTTCGTCTGCTAACAGTGCAGCTTGACGAACCATTTCATGAGCTCCAGCAACCTTAATCAATGCTTTTTGTTTATCTTTTTCCATAAAACAACCATTAACATTAACATTTCCTGCATCTTTGAGTATGTTCAAAGCAGCTAAAGCTTTTGGTCTAGAATATTCATTACTGAAAGCTGTACTTGTAACCACACCAATACTAGACATATTTTTCAGAGGTAAGGTAGGTTTATTACCTGCTTTTAGTTGATCAATAACACCATCCAACAATGCTGTAATGTATGCAAATACTCCACAAGCACTAAATGCTGTTATTATATAACCATTGAACAAACACATTTCTGTTGTATCTAAAAAGTCTCTTTTTGCACCAATCATGGGATCAAATGGAGCTATGATGTATCCTACTCCTTCTTCTTTCCATTTTTCTCGTACTTCTTTATCAGCTGTATCAGAAACAACAATCAGAGGATATTTCTCTTTGTATCTATCAATAACAGATTGTGGTCCCTTGTCATTAGCATTTGGAGAGATCATTACCATTAAATCTGTTTCAACTTGATCTATAAGGGGAAAAATTCTTTCAGCTGCTGAAAGTTTCATTTTTGTTGAAGAACTGATGACAGTTGCTTCAATATCAGCGCGACTTGCTCTTTCGTCTAACATTATATCAATTAATGTTGTCAGTGTAATATTACCTATTTTAACAAAAGTTATCTTAACCATTGTAATCAAAATATGTTTTTTTATCCCCTTTATTAATCTCATCATTAGTATATATTTTCTACCTTTGTAGGAAAATTAACAAATAGCAATATTTTAGAATGCATCAGTGTAAATAAAAGTTAATGAAGAAAGACCCCGTGATGATTGGTGTAGCATCAGTCCTTGTTATTGCATTCACTTTATCATTACTCAATATCTATGTATTCCCTGATATATTCTTTAACATCAAAATTGATCGCAATACAGATAATGAGTTCCAGCTGGGTCTTTTAGAGGTTGCAGAAAAATTGAACTTTAATGCAGAAATTTTTGCAGGAATTAATTTTTCAGAAATAACTGTTGGAAGTCCAGAGAACTCAATAATTAATATAACATATATGATCGAATTAGCTCAGGAGAAGAAATCTGCAGCGTTCGATAACCAAGAAGACATTATACCTCGGAGAATCAAGTTAAAGTATAATGGTACTATTGTAGGTGTTGGAAATGTATCTCAACCTTATGAAGACTGGATAGAAACTCAATTTGCTTATGAAAATTTAGCTACTTATTTAGCTTTCAAGAATCCTGCATCGAACTTTGAGGTTTTTTCAAACTTTACTATCGAAGATGTTGATCCTTTTGACTTAACAAATGTATTTAATGCTCTCCAGGACATATTTACTACTCCTTCAATAATGCCAGATTACGTCATTTATCAAACAGTACAATATACTGAGAGTAGAGGGATGTTTAATGAGTACTCTACTGAGTTCGAAAGAATCATTTTCATAGACACTTTTGGAGAAGTATTGTTCTTCTTAACCAACGAAGGTGATTGGACTACACCTTTTCTTTCTTAAGCTGAATCTTCCTCTTTCCTTATTCATAACTTTTAAAACGTTGTTACCCTTCTTTCACATATGGCACAAAATGCACCATTTGGATTCAAAGTAACCCAAAAAATCTTTGCTCTTAGAGCAACATATGAAATTGTAGATGAGGCTACAGGGCAACAAATCTTTGTAGCAAAAAGACAAGTATTCGCAGTAACACCTACTCTATGGATAGAAGATATGAATGGTAATGAAGTCATTCGAATCAAGTCTAATTTCTTCTTTAAAAACAGATGGAAAATTATCCAAGGAGCAAAAGTTATCGGAGAAGTAGAATTTCCGATTATTAGACTGTGTGGAATCAAATTTGATGTCCACTTAGCTGGCCAACAATATACTGCTTCAGACATGCTTGGTTGGTCTTTCAATGCAAGAGATTCTTCAGGTAATATTGGTTTCACTTTGGACAAGAAAATCTTTCGAATTAAAGACACTTACAGTGTAACAGTTTATCCTCCATTAGAACCTCTATTTGGACTAGCTGCTGCTTTAACTATTGATTCTAAGTTCTATCAAGGAAATAAATAGAGTCAATTCTTTTTCTTCTATATTTTTTTAATTTCTTTTGAAAGACTTTTAAATGACATATTAATTTCTACTTCAATGAAAGAGGAAATTAAAGAAGCTATGGATCAGTTTAGGGTTTCAGAGTTCGAAAAAATCGCTGAATCAATGATGGTTACTATGTCTGATGGATCTAAACTAAGAGTATTAAGATACACTCCTCCTAAAGAAAAATTCAATGGGTATTCAATGGTATTAAGTGTAGGGTGGGGGACAGTCGTTCCTGCTTGGGATGCTTTGCTCATGGATGCAATCAAAGATTTTGATGTTGTTTATTATGAATCAAGAGAAAAAGGTTCAAGTCAATTAGTTAAGAAATATGAAGTTGGGATGGAACGGATGGCTAAGGATATTCAAGAGGTTATTGAATATCTTAAGCTTGATGAAAAGAAATTGATTCTTTTTGGCTCATGTATTGGTGCCACAAAAATTGTGTATGGTATGTACAAAAAAATGTATAATCCTTTCATGCCAGTTTTGATCGCACCTCCAGCAAGGTTTGAAGTTCCTCCAGTTTTTCGTCAATTAATTCCTTTCGGTCCTCCATTCCTTTGGTATCCTGCTCAACCCATCATAAGATGGTGGATTATAAAAACTAAATCTGAGGACGCAAAACAAGCTGCAAAATACCTCAGAACACTTGAAGAAGCAGATCCCAAGAAATGGAAGAAGCTAGGTTTAAGGTTGGCATACAAGAGATATTGGTGGCTTTTTCCAGAAGTCAAGAATCATGTTTTGCTAATTGCTGCAGAAACAGACAAAATGCATGATGCTAAAGTTACTAAGAAAGTTGAGAAACTTATGGAAAATACAACTTATCTCAATATGGGGTCAAACAAAAATACCCACGCACCTATGATGGTAGAGAAAATTCGAGAGTTCATTCCACAATTCGTAGGAAAAAATCATTAATCGCATCAACATTTAAAAATCTCTTATCGTTATTTCTTTTGTGAAAATCAAAGAGTTAGGTTCAGAAGAAATAAGATCCGTAGATTGGTGTTATGATAAAGAATGTATTCAGCTCATCGATCAACGATTGATTCCTTTCGATTTCAAGATAAATGTATACACTTCAGTTAATGATCTATGTGATGCTATCAAAACGATGGTTGTTAGAGGAGCACCAGCTATAGGAGTAACAGCTGCTTATGGTGTAGTTCTAGCAGTTAGAGAAATTGAGAACGAAAAAAACAGCGACAAGAAAGCATTGCTAGATAAAAAAATGGAATTATTGCTAGCGACTAGACCAACAGCAGTAGATCTAGCCAATTTTGCATATGAGACTTACAAAATTGCTGTAGATAGTGACTTTTCATTTGAGGAAACGCTCTTGCAAGCTAGAAGATTAGCAAATCAAATGGTAGACGAGTGCAAATCGATTGGAACAAAAGGTTTAGAAGTCATTAAAAATGGAGATTCAATTTTAACACATTGTAATGCTGGTCCATTAGCTACAGTTGATTATGGAACCGCTTTAGCACCTATAATTCAAGCTCATCGCAATGGAGTGGAAGTCAAAGTTTACGTTGATGAAACACGGCCCAGACTTCAAGGAGCTAGGATTACAGCTTGGGAGCTTGAACAAGAAGGAGTAGAGCATGAAATTATAGCTGATTCAGTTGCTGCGTATTTAATGTCCGAAAATCAAATAGATAAAGTAATTCTAGGTGCAGACAGATGTTTACAAGATGGAACAATATCGAACAAAATAGGTACTTACTCAGTAGCAGTTAATGCGAAGTATCACAATGTTCCGTTCTATTCTTCTTTCCCATGGTCAACAATTGATCAAGAATCTAAAACATTAAAGGATTTCAAGATAGAATTTAGATCAGAGGAAGAAGTCAAGATTATCAAAGGCAAGGAAGGAGAGATTTTAATAGCAAATCCAAATTCAAAAGCTCTCAACCCAGCATTTGACATCACACCACCAAAACTAATTACAGGTTACATAACTGCAAAGGGTGTACTTACAACTGAGGAATTAATTCAAAAAATAAAAGAAAAATAGGAAGAAGTTTTATCTTCTTTTTCTATAAATTACAACTATTGATACAAAACTTGCTAAACTGAGGATTGAATAAATCCATCCTGAAGAATCTAGTGTCAAAGTATTGGAATTAGGACTTTCTGTTTCTGTTGGATTTTCAGTTTCTGTAGGTTCTTCTGTAGGTTCAGGTGTTGTCACTATTACTTCATTAATAGTTACAGTTACTGAAGCACTGTTAGCATTACTATAAGAATCCAACACAATAAGTTCAAAGAACCATGTACCATCCTCGAAATTCTTGAGTAGAATCACAATATCCTTAGAGTTATCTATCCAAACGCCACTATCGTATGGAGCTCCATTTACTTTCAATTCATAACTTGATGGATTTTCATCGTATATTGACCAAATTAGTTTGATATCTTCACCTTCATTCATACTAAAGTCACTAGTTGGACCAGTTATCATTGGTGGTGAAGAATCAATTATAGGTTCAGATGCATGAATAGTTAGATATGCATTAATGTAATATCCTGTCAAATCCATAATAAACAGATGGATTAAATGATCTCCAGCATAAGTAATATTGTTATATAAATCGACGTATAGAGTAAAACCATCATTCCAAATTCCAGATGCACCATCCAACATACCGTTTATTCTTAGTTCGAAGTAATCTCCATTATTGTTGTAATCATGGAAATCCCATTGAAGTGTGTCAAAATTACCGAGTGTATACCAATACTCTCCGAATGGACCAGAGATATCGGGCCAATCTAGACGATTATCTTCTATTTCTAAAGTCCAGAAAGTGATATGGGATAGGTTATAGTCATCATGAACTTCAAAGCTAATTGTATGATTACCATCAACAGCTGGAATGCTATCAGTATAAATGTTAAATGAAGAAGTTCCTGGTGCCATAAGGACATAAGTGTCATAGTATGATCCATCTACGAATATATCAATTGTCAATGAAGTCCAACTATCAATCAAATCATAGTATATGGTAACATAATCTGCATCTCCTCGCATCTCATAATCCCAACCCAAGTCTATAAGAAAGCCTGGGAGATCCGCATCAGCTACAGGAGTATACATAGCAGTTGTTTCATGAAGTAACCAAGAATATTCGTAGGTGTATGTGTGGTTATAGTAATAGTCTACAAATGTTCCAAGAACAGCACTGTTTTTGTTAGTGAATGAAGCATAATAGTTATCATAGTAAGTTGTAGTATATTCTAACAAACACCCAGTGTGCATATCGATATAATAAACATCTTCCCAACCGAACGGATTATCTTCATTGAAATTGATACCATTATAAGTATATGGAGTACTAATAACATCATCATAAGTATCAATGTAGACGTTAACGTCATAGGAAGTGTTTATTCCATTGATAACATAAGATCTAACTTCAGAGTGATCGAGCGCTGCACTGTAAAACCATTCAGTAGTATCCAGATTTAGTGTATTAGTATAAACATCAAAATCTTTATTTTCGAAGCTGCTCAATGTAACAGGTTCAAAATCATAGAATGAATTGTTAAGTACCCAAGAAGGACTAACATAGTCATAGTAGTAATCCTCTTGATAGCGGTTATTATATCTGTCAGCAAGTGTCCAAGCGTAGTTCACATTGGCTGTAGTGGTATCAATGGAATTGATTGTATAGCTTTCCATCTCATCGTAGATATAATCCCAATGATCAATTATCCACCATGAGTCGGCTGTTGGTGAAACATCTGTATGATGCCACAGCTGTTGTTCAAGATCTTCATAGAAATTGAAAACGTTCTTGTATAATAGTTGGTCTCCTGGTGTTAAGGCTACATAAGCAGCTGAAGTTGGTGCGGGAGTAAACCCAACAACTACGAAAGAGACAACTAAAATTGTTAATATTATTGTTGTT
>CAZPXJ010000157.1:0-7123 GCA_964590855.1 uncultured archaeon | reverse complement strand
TTTTGCATTTCTTGTGGGATACGATACAGGGTTAGAAGTTCTTGATATTAGTAATAAATCAAAGCCTATTGAGTTGTATCACTATGACCTCATTCCAAGTACAACAGATTTATTGAATGGTCAAAGCATAGAGATTGTTGATGATGTAGCCTATATTACTGCCGATAAAGATGGACTAATTTCATTTAATATTTCAGATGTGGCAAATGTTAATACTTTAGGGTTCTTCAATGTCTCGTCTAATACGCGTGCTAAAGAAATACATATTGGACAAGATAACTATGTATATCTAACAACAACCAACCAAATATTATTTGAATACGAACTAAAAGTAATCGACATATCAGATCCCGCTAATCTTGTTGAAGAAAGCAATTATGTATCTATAGGATACATAATAGAGGATGTTTGGCTCGATCCAGCAAATGATCTCATCTATCTGGCACAATCGGGTGCGGGATTATTCATCATTGATAGTCAAGATGTTTTTACGCTTACTGTTATTAATAATTATGAAGACACACTTATGATTACAGTCATCACTCTTAGCGGAAGAAATAATGGTGTTGTTCTAAACACAATTAAAGTTGGAATTTTAACAACCATATTTTCAGTCATACTAGGTGTTGCCTTAGCTTTTATTTTGGCAAGATACGAATTTCCAGGTAAGAAGATTGTTAGTTTGCTAGCTCTAGCTCCATTGATTATTCCACCCTTTATTTCAGGTATGGGATTCCGTTTAATTCTAGGTCCAAATGGTTTCTTAAACAACTTCTTCCTCATACCATTATTTGAGACGAAACTAGTATTTTCAGGGATATTTGCAATCGTTTTTGTACAAACGTCACACTTCTATGCGCTTGTATATCTTAATGCTTTTTCATCCTTCCTCAATATTGATCCAAGTATGGAGGAATCTGCAGAGAATCTTGGAGCTGGAAGATTGAGACTATTCTCCACAGTTACCTTACCTCTAGCAATGCCAGGAATAGGCGCTGGTGCCATCTTAGTCCTCATTCTTGCAATGGAGGATGTTGGAACGCCAATTATCTTTGCAGCAATGGGCGATAATGCTGCCAAAACTGTTCTTCCATATTATATCTTTGAAAATTATTCGAAGGCGGGGTCGGCGGAGATTACGCCTGAGATATGTGTTCTAGGAGCAATCCTCCTTATTATAGCTCTCATAGGATTTTTTGCAATTCGAAAGTATGTTTCTCTGAAAACATATGCAATGACAAGTAAAGGAAGAGCTGGCCACTATAGGTTATCTAAAGCTAAATGGAAACTATTATTCATTTATCCATTTTTAATTATACTATTCGCTTTTTCGCTCTTAGTACATGTTGGAGTATTTTTGATGTCAATAATGGAAACGCTCGGAGGTACGAAACCGTCAGACATCAAATTTACGTTGGAAAACTATGCATTGGTCTTTGTTGATTCACGATATAATATACCTAATTATGTTATCAACACGCTAGTTTATAGTGTTATAGCAACATTACTCATAATAGTACTTGGAACGTTAGCAGCATATGTTGTTAGTCGAAAAAACTTCAAAGGAAAGAATTTACTAGATGCATTAGTAACACTTCCGATTGCTATTCCAGGTATAGTTTTAGCTATAGGCTTCTATAGAACATTCGATTGGAGTGGTATAGCTAGTCGTAATCCTACTTGGTTTAACCAAATGATGGCTAATCTTACTGCAACGTTGAGAATAGATCCATTTATTGGAGTAGCTGTAACGTTACTAATCCTGAGCTATACGATAAGGAAAATACCGTTTACGGTTAGATCTGCTTATGCAGGATTGCAGCAAGTAGATACGGTTCTGGAAGAAGCTTCCTTCAATTTAGGAGCTTCAAGGATGAACACAATGAGAAAGATTACTATTCCACTAATCTCGCTCAATGTTTTCGCAGGATCTCTTGTATCCTTCTTGTATTGTCTATCTGAAGTCTCAACAACCATATTTTTGATATTCAGTGCTCAAGCAGGAACTATTACATGGTACATGGCTTGGAATCCACTTAAATTCCAGATATTCTGTGCTTTAGGGGTACTATTAATGCTCTTACAGATACTTAGTTTATTCATAACAAATGTGATACTAGGATCAAGAGCAGAAGCAATTACAGGGATATAATTCCCTAATACTTTTCTTTTTTTTATCCTAGCTGACCCCAAGTGAGGAATTTGCCATCTTTACGTTTGACTAAAACAGTACCAAACTTCCTCCATTGTTCTTCTCTAAATCGAAAAACACTAAAATCAATTGGTTCTTTCTTATTTTTCTCTTTTCTTAATAATTCAATCTTTTTTCGTTCGTCATCAAAAAAGATTTTCGAGATATAATTTCCAGTTTTTTCTGGTTTTTCAATTTCTTGAGCAGTTTCTAGAATTTGCTCAACAGGCAAAAGTTGGAAAAGTGCTTCATGTTTTATTGTATAAACAGATCCAGGACAAAACTCTTGCTCCTTAGCAGAGTTTTTGCATTTAACGCAAAATACAAGTTGGCACCCTTGGCATACTTCCCAACTACCCATAGCTGCCTCCTTTAAGGGAACCATTTCATTACAAAAAGTACAACGGATATAACATTGGATTAGATCTTGATCTTTCAAAGTGTTCTAAACTCCTCAGAAATCTTGTGTCTTTCCTCTTCACCATATTCTATTTCTGTTCTGTAATTATAACTCCAAACATTATTCTTTCTTTGAATATACCCCATTCTGGTTAAGTTTCTTAAAGCAAGATCCACTAGATAATCCTTCATTTTCCCTGAAACAACCAGTCTTTTCTTAATTATTTCAGTGGTAATAGATTTTGGATTCTCATCTTCAACTAAAGCAATAATCAATCCCAATAGAACGAGCTCAGGTTGTTGAAGCTCGGATGGTGCATAATACGAAGATTTCAAACAATACCACTTTTCCCCATTCAAATCATATTCAATTAAATCTAGACCAATAACTCTTACAAATAATCGGTATTCAACTAAAGCCTCCCTAAGAGAAGCAATATCAAATCTTGTTGCTAGTACTAAATCCAATTCAGAACAACCAAAGACTATTGTTTTCTCCTTTGTCCATTTTCGAGATAGTATTGTTGTCAACTCTTTGAATAATTGTCCTTTCTCTTCATCCGATATAGAAGGAGGAAGCATGTTGATAATAGAAGGATCAACAAGAGATTCTTCAACAAGAGATTCTTCTCCCTCTTCGATAGGGTATTCTTCCATCTTAACTACCTTCAAACTTGTGTTTTTTAGGTGAAAGAAGAACAGAACTTGAGATACCTTTAACGGGGTTAGCATCATTTTTCAGAGTAAATAAGATATAATCATCTTCTTGAAATGCAATAATTTTTTTCTCACTTATCATTTTGGACAAAATTTCAGCTTCAACAGTTGTAAGAATAAGATTGATTTCATTTTTCCCAATTTTCTTGTCGATTATTTTTTCTTTGATTTGTTCTTCAATATTCATGATATCGCCTTTACTCATAGAATTGTTCGCTAATTTGGTTATAAATTGTTTATATTTTTCTATGAACTTTTCTATCTCTTCATCTGAAGCTAATTCGATAATTTGTTCATCAAGACTTGATATAATTTCTTCGGTTGTAAATTTATTTTGCCTAGTGAAAAATGTTATAGGTGTTGAAAGCTTCTTGACTATATCAGCTAGTTTTCCTATACGCTCATCTGGGTGGAGTATTTGATCTAATAAACTCTTTTCCCTCAATTCGCTCATTCTGATGAATCCTTCATATAAGGCTGCATCTATCAGACTCTCTTTTTCATTCTGAAGGTATAGATATGCATTAGAAACACTCCCTCTATCAGATTCCGATTCATTGACATTAACAACTTCTTTATTCTTCAAGGATTTATCATATTTCTTCTTAAGCTCAAATAAAACATAAAACATGTTTTCAGACCATTCACTAGCTTTCTCTAAATAGCTAGAACTTTGTTCTACATCACTCTCTATTGAATCGTTATCTGTCATCTTCTTACTCCCTTGGGTTTTATTTTGCTTTCTATCAAAATCTTGTGAGAAAATTCTTCAGATAATTCAACATCATCTAAAGATGGTGTTATCAATACAAATTGAGGAGTTATAAGTCGGCTCTCTTTTGCAAGACGATAAGTTAACAATGCCATTGAGAAAGCTATTGTTTTGTTTTTTCTATCAAGCTTTTGAGTAAATTCATCAATTGCATGTATAGGCGATTGACTTATCATATGTAAAGCAAGAATGATTGCCTGAGCTAGTAATGTCTTTTCTCCACCAGACAATTGTCTGTATCTTCGATTATCTCCTTTAGTTTCTGCTTCGATAAATAGTCCCGCGTTTCGTTCATCGTTATAGTTCTTAATCTGAATGGAAACATTCAGAAAGACATCTTGCAGAAGAAGATTCAACATCTTATTCATATGCTCTACAATATGTTGCAATCCCCCTTCCCACTCAGAAATTCTTTTACTTAAATCCTCTTTGAGATTCTTAAGGTGTTCTTCAGCTTTCTGAGATTCTTCTTTTATCATTTCGACATGACTTTCTTGTCTAGCAATAGCTTCTTCAGAAATGTCAGGTGTTATTTGTAGAAGCTCTAGTTGCCCCTTTATTTGGTTATATTCTGAGAATATTTCTTCTTGCTCGCCACGTATATTCTCGGGAGGAGAACCTTTTTCTTGAGCTTCTTTAATCAAAACTTGATACTGTTGCTCTATCTCACCAAACTCAGCATTCAGGAATTCTATCTGATAAACAAGTTTGTCTCGTTTTGCCATGAAAACCATCATTTTATCATCGACTTTATCGAGATCGGCTTGCTTTAGTGAATGGAAATCTGCTTTTTCTTTCAATATAATTTCTTGTTCGTTTAAGTCTTGAGATAATCTGGAAATAGATGAATCTAATGTATTAATACCCATCTGTTCTGTTCGAATTTGGGCTTCAGCTGCATTTTTAAGCTGCTCAATTTTCACATATTCATTTTCTATTGCATCTTGATCTAAAGTCCAGGGTTTGAGTTGATTCTGTAATTCTCTCTTTTCATCCTCAACATCGGCTATTTCTCTGTTTATCCTAATCTTATCTTCAGTTAACTTTTCTATGTCTAGCTGCACTTGTTGTAATTGTTCTCTAATTCTTTCAACGGACTGATATTTTGATAAACCTATACCTAGTTTGATATTTGATTTATGTGGAGGGTTTGTATAAGCTTCTTGAGACAGATAGAAACTTTTTCCATCAGTAGTCAAGATATTTGTCCGAAATCTTTTAGCATAATCAGTTAACGAGTTAGGTGAGATGGATGGTGAGGCTAGTAGAGTTCTTACAAACCTTTTTAGATAAATTGTTGCTTGAAATGGGGCTATAATTAAGTTAGTAGCATAATCTATGATCCCATCCGGCTTTGTATCTAGTGATAGTTGAACAAGAAATTTTGGTTTTGGTCCTTTCTCCTCTTCTAAAACTCTTCCTACAGTAAAATTAGGTTTATATTTTGGGAATATTTCATCATAGATTTTCTTGGAATCTACATAGGCTTCATGTGATGTTGCTACGAAACCAAACAGATATCTACCTATTGCTGCTTTGATGACATCTGTATATTCCTCATATTCTGGTTTGATAGAAATAATCTCGTAAATAGGTCCTATTATATCCTTTTTGTGTTTTGAAGATTGAATCTTTTCTTTAAAGAAAATGATATCGTTAATCAACCTTCGTTCATAATCAGTAATGTTACCATAAAGAGTGGATCTATCGTCTATTCTCTCCCTAATTTGGATTTCGTTAGCGATTTTTCTCTTCAAATCATTTTGACTTGCTTCTAGTTCATCATACAACTGTTTCTCCTTTTCTCTCATAGAAGTCAAAGCAGTTTGTAATTGTCTTTCTCTTTCCATACCTTCGTTCGATTGAATGCTTGAGAAATCTTCTAGTTGGATATCTAGACCTTTTATCTCATTTCTAAGTGCGCTTATACGTTTTTCTTTCTCCTCTTTCTGCCCTTCAAACCTATTCTTATTATCAGCAACTTCTCTTATTCCAGCTTTTACATCGACTATCGCAGAATTGAATCTTTTAAGTTGTTCTTTTAATACAGCTCGTTCGGCTTCAATTTCCTTGAAATCAATATTTAGTTTTTCTAGTTCATTTTCTCTGGAAATTATCTGTTTTTTTGTCTTCTCATAAAGAGATTGGCTTTCAAGTGCATTAAACCAAGCTAATTCTCTTTCAACTAGCTCATATCGAGTAACTAACTCTTTTTTCATCTGAAATCTTTCGAAGTTTTCTATTAACTTCTTCAATTTTGTTAGTTCTCTTTCATATTGTAATGAAAGAGGGGAATATTCCTTCTCTTTTTCTTCAACTTTTTGCTTTGATTCAACGTAACTTGAAAATACTTCTTTCAACCCAGTAGCAACAAGTAAGGCATCCAGTTTTTTATGGGGGGAACCTTCTGCAAAAGAGCCCAGATATCCTTCCTCTGTGAAATTGAGCATTGTATCATCATATATGCCTATATTTTTCATTAGATTTTGTATTTGTTTTTTAGATACATCTCTTCGATTTCCAGTTGCAGAAATTATCCTTCTCTTTGTTGAACCATCACTATTAATTTTGATTTCTATTTCAAACGAATCAGCATCAATAAATGAGGTTAGATCAGGGTCTGAACTTGTGAAAAGTCTGCGATCAGATAAAATAGGATTATTTAGTTTCAATCTAATTTTCGAGGTATTATCAAACGGTCCAATAAGCTCTTGATGAGTGCTCAACGCTACTCTACTTGGAGTGTGACCTATTGCTAAAATCAAAGCTTCTAAAATCTGTGTTTTTCCGCTTCCATTAGCCCCTGAGATAACGATAATGGGGACATCAGATAGCTCTAGTGTAGTATCCTTATGCATTTTAAAATTAGTTAGGACTATCTGGTCAAAGATATAGTTGTCCGATTGGACATCAGTTACACTAACCATCAGATTCCCCTTTGTGAAACTAGCAACAAATGCCTATTTAAAGCAAGCTATTACGATAGCATTACGCACGTTATGAAACTTGGTTAAACTTGCCAGAAGGCGTCTAACCGTCGTTTA
>CAZPXJ010000156.1:0-7205 GCA_964590855.1 uncultured archaeon | reverse complement strand
TCCTGTGCCTGCCCTGCGCATTAACAAGACTCGTAATTGTGATTCTGTAATGATTCTTGCACTAAATCCTGGTTTTAGTTGCTTCTTTAGTACAGATTGTGCTTTGGCGCGTGACACTCCAGCTTTTACTGGAATAGCACCTAATGGTGCTTTTGCTCCTTTACGTTTAATGAGTATGTATAGTTTTACCATCATTATCAACTCCATTTATAATATTATAAAAAAAAACTATTTAATATTACAACCATTTTTTGATATCATATAGAAAGAGCACATCCAATAAGTAGGTGATTCTAATAACCCCCCTTCTTGACGCTTTTCGATTTTCATTACTTTTTTGACATATCTTCCAAGAAGGTGTTCTGCAAGAATTCGTATTCCTAGGGACTTCTAATTTCATTGAAATATCTTCTTGTAAGGTAGTTCTATAGCAAATTAAAATACATAACTACCTATACAATACATAAGAAGAGAGTTTTTATAGTTTTATCGAGAATTCTACACATGGAACGAATACTAGAAGCAATTATCACGGAAATTCGAGAAAATACTAAATTTATTGAGAGTAGATATAAAGCAAAGATTCTCGGTGTTTTTGGTTCATATGCTAGAAGTGAACAAACCTCACTAAGTGATATTGATTTACTCGTTCGTTTTTTTGATGGAGCTTCTTTATTTGATCTTGTAGGATTAGCTGATTTTCTTGAAGAAAAGCTACAAATTAAAGTCGATATTGTTTCTGAAAGAGCAGTAAGAACTGAATTAAAAGAGAGAATCTACAGCGAGGTAATCAGTATATGAACAGAGATTATAAGCTGTTTATCAATGATATCTTAAACGCTATAAATGCAATTTTCAAGTTTATCTCAGATATGAATTTTGACGAATTTGTCAAAGATGATAAAACATCAAGTGCTGTAATCAGAAAACTTGAGGTCATTGGTGAAGCAACTAAGAATTTACCTGAAGAGATCAAAAGCAAGTATTTAGATGTCCCTTGGAAAAGCATTGCTGGAATGAGAGATAGATTGATCCACGCGTACTTTGGAGTAGACTTGAAAATTGTATGGGATACAGTTCAACTATACTTAAGGGATTTACATAATGCATTGGAAGAAGTATTAGATACATACTTCACATAGTTATATTTTTTAATACTTTTGTAAACAGCATAAGCTTGTTAGTTCACTGAAATAAGCGAACTCGAAAATCATCTCAAAGCAACCCAGAGTTTAGATTTTAACAAATCTTCTGATAAGAAGAAAGTTTTGGAAGAGAAATTTACTGAAATTCTCTTGGTTTTTGCTATATTCGTAAAAGTATTGAATACGGCAAAAAATAACGAATCAATAATGCTCTTATACTCTTTCTGTTCAAGAGAACTATTAGGGTATTGAATCCCTAACCATAATTCAGCTTATTTAAGATGATAAATCAAGCTCAAAGAAGGAAGAATATCCTCTTCTATTTAGTTAGTTACATTTCGCTGATGGCAATAGCTGGAGGGATGTTTTATGCTTATTTCGTCTATCTATGGAATGGTAATTGGGAGAATCTGGCTCTGGGAATAGGTCTTTCTGTTCTCTTTCTAGTAATTTTTGTTCTCGTATTTTTTGTATTTAGTCATTACAGTAAAAGAATGCTACGAGAAGCTATGATTGATCGACAGATATCTAGTTTATCTGATAAAGAATTACGTGAGCAGATTAGGAGTAGCATTATCTCTTCTATCATCTCTCTTATCTTCGGTTTCATTCTCCTATCTTATGTTGTAGGTTTATATCTCATGTATCAGTCTGCTTATGGATTCAGGAAAAGAAGAATGATGAAGGACGAGCTATCAAAGAGAAAGAAGAAAATTGAATCAACCTAAAAAACAGAGGTTGAAATGAACTAAATGCTACTAAGGAATTCTAGAACCATAGGAAGAATCAATCCTGGTATGAATTGAACTGTATGTCCTTGTCCTTCAAAAAGAACTGCTTTTGCATCCTTCATCTTCTTACTTGTTTCTAGAAGCTGTGGATAAGGGTTCCACTCATCGTTTTCTCCTGCATAGAATAAAAACGGTTCTTCAAGCTCTGGTAGATGATCATCCACTTTAGTGAACAAATCTGGACTATCCGTCCAAGCTATTATCGCATCAAAATCCCATGATCTAATGTGTTGTTCTGTTTCAGGAGTAACAATATCTCCTCTCTCTCTTATAATTTCTAATAAACCATCTGCACCTTTTCTTACTTTATCATCAAGAGTCTTCCTATACTCCTTAACCTCATCTGTTGGTTCTTGAGGTTGATTTCCACCAATAATGTAACTAAGGAAGCGTTCTGGATAATCTCTAGAAAGACAGAAAGCTAAGTAACCACCAAGTGAATATCCCCAACAATGAACTTTGTCAATATTCAGCTCATCTAAGACAGCTATGATATCTGCGGTGTAGTTAGTTGTTCGGTATGCTTCAGGATCATGAGGCTTATCACTCTGACCATTTCCCCTTAGATCAAAGCGAATAAGTTGATATTTGTCTTTCAGATATTGCACATATCCATTCCACTCATGATGCGTTCCTGGACCACCATGAATCATGATAATAGGCTCACCTTGTCCCTCTACAATGTAGTAGATTTTTACTCCCTCATTATTAACAAATGGCATGACACATTAGGAACCACGAGTACTAATAAATCTACTGTAATTCAATCGCATCCTATAATGAAGCTAGAATTCTCCTATTACCTAAGTTAAGGAGGTATGGTGGTTTTACCTTGCAGAAATTGCATATTTTTTCGAAAATATCTCCAACCAATAAGCTTGAAACCTAACTTCATAAAAAATTGATGAATAGTTTTTTCCTAACAACTTCCGAAGGAGAAGTGAATGGAGGAAAATTTAGGAGTTTAAATACATAATTCTTATTAAACTTGTAATGGAAAATGTTTTGCGTACTGAACGGATAAAACTGAACCCTTCCTTCACGCTTATGCAGTTAGCAAGACAGAGTAAGAACCTATATAATTATGCAAACTACATTATTAAAAAACAATTACAAATGAGCAAGTACATGACCCCAGAGTATGAATTAGTAAATATGCTCAGATACCATCCATGTTATACTTGTATGCCAGCGCATAGCGCTCAACAGACACTTAAGTTTCTGGTACAAGCGTGGAAATCCTATTTTCAGTCTAAGAAAGAATTTAGGAAGAATCCTGCCAAATATCTATTCGAAGAACCTCAATCACCCAAATATAAGAAAAAGACGGGGTTTCATACCATCTACTTCACTAAGAATCAACTAAGGATGAAAGAAGAAGGATGGGTGTATTTTCCTAAAAGAGTGGGTTTGAAGGTCAAGACAAGATTAGACAAGAAGAACATTCATCACGTCAGAATACTTTACAAGGGAACAAGTTTCATCGTGGAACTCGTCTATGAGGAAGAATTAGAGGAGTTTCAAGAACTAGAGTCTGACCGCATCCTCGCTATGGATTTGGGAGTTAACAACCTTATTTCAGGAGTGAGTAATGGCATGTCCCCCTTCCTCATCTCCGGTAGAAAACTCAAAGCTATCAACCAATGGTACAATAAGGAGAAGGCACGCATACAATCTGTTTACGATCTACAAGGATTGAAAGAGTACGGTCAAAAGATGCAGCACCTTATAGATAAACGCAATTGGCGAGTAGAGGATTATATCCATAAAGCTTCAAGGATAGTAATTAACCAGTGTCTCAAAAATAATCTCGACACTATCGTAATTGGGTATAACCAGAAGTGGAAGCAGAAGACTAGTATGGGAAAACGTTCCAACCAGAATTTCGTCCATATTCCCTTTCTCAAGCTGGTTCACCACATACGCTACAAGGGGGAAGAGGTGGGTATTAAGGTTCACTTGACAGAAGAATCTTATACCTCTAAATGCTCGTTTGTAGATGATGAGAGACTAGGCAAACATAAGAAGTATGCGGGGAGAAGAATCAAACGTGGTCTGTTCAAAAGTAAGGAAGGAGTCTTGTTGAATGCTGATCTTAACGCAGCAGGCAATATCGGACGCAAAGTATTCCCGGTGGTATTCACCTACGGGACAGTGGATGCCGTGAGTCATCCTACTTATTTGACTGTCTAGGGTAACCGACACAGAAAGGATAATTAGTGCAAGATCTCTCCGTTCGGGAAACGTGAGGAAGTTTCACTCATAGTTCTGGTAATAAACTTACAAGATCAATTGTTGAGCTTTGGCTAGCAAGAACTAAGGAATTTGAAAAAGAATATGAAGAGGAAGGTAATAAACTTACAAGATTGTAGTACTATCTTTTCTTCAAAATTACGGTTATTCCTACAATTACTATTGGAACTATAAGTAGGAAGAGCATGTTTCCATATTCAGGTATTAATGGATAGACTGATACAATTATTATATCCTCAGCAACATTCCCAGCTTGATCCGTTACTCTAATTTTAAACTCATGAACACCATTGGTGAGACCATTAAGAAAGAGCAGTACAACAGGAGTGTCTATCCAATTTGAATTAAATAGAAAATCCGAGCCATCTAGATATACTGTATAATTCTTTGGATGTAAATCTGATAAAGTCCAACTTATATTTAAACCAGTTTCACCAAGATCCATCTCAACATCATCATCACCAACAATTAGTGGAGCTGTAGTGTCGACTGTGAATGACCCCATCTCACTCCACGTTCCCCATTCACCTGATGAGTCATTAACTCTTACGTACCATGTCCAATCACCATCATCAAGTTCGAAATAATCATATTCGGATGTAGCCACATAGATACTTGCGACAGTACTATTAGTACCATCATTTAATTGAAGATTATATGTATCTGCATCATCAACATCAGTCCAGTTGAATAGAGGAGAATTATTATTGATTATGCTCCCTTCAGTAGGTGAAATTAATACAGGTATATCAAGTCCTGCTGTGACTATGCTGTTCGATTTATTAAAAGTTAATAGAAAGAGAAACAAGAATAGTGTTACTACCTCTTTCTTAGTTATTATTCGTTTCATCAAATCTGAGTTATCTTTTATCAGAATTATAAATGTTGTTATGAAACTTTGACTATCACCTTTGTGACTTAAATAATTACTCAAGAAATTTCTCTATTTCCTTTAAGTCTAACTTCATTAAATATTCATCTATATGCTTCTCATAACCCATTTCATTATTTATCGCCATCATGGGTTTGTTGTTATTTGCATTACCTGATTCTATGTAGTCTATCTTAGGATAATTTTCTTTGATATACATCAGCATTTCAGCTTTCAATCTTTTTCCTAAACCTCTTCCTCGATACTGAGGGAGAACCCCTGTCATTTCTTGTTCTATCATGTGTGGAAAATGTTTGTTAAAGAAAATCTCAGTAAAACCACTAATGGTGTCATTCTTTTCTCTTGCAATTTTAGTGATCCAAGTGTACCCTTTCTCTTTGTAAAACTCCTCATAATATCTTCTGCTTTTAGGAGTGATGGTTAAACCTTGATAATCTCCTGATTCATAGTCAGGAGCTTGATTCTCAGTAACTGTGTATAGTTTAGTAAACTCCTCAATATCCTCTTCAGGAACATCCTGAAAAGTTTCTATGGTAACATTTTCTATCCTTTTTTCTCCTTCGAAACACCACTTTTTCATCTTATCCCAATTAATGTCTTTGTAGTATAATCTGTTTCTTGATCTATCAGCAGCTACTATCCCTCCAAAGTGTTCAATGAACTTTCTTCCTGCATCTAGGTTAGTAATAGTCTGAAAAGATTCTCTTCTCATTTCTTTAGCTTTCATTATCAAAACTTTAAGGAGTTGAAATCCTATCCCTTTTCTTCTGAATTCCTTCTTTACAATGATATTAATATCTGCAATTTTTTTATTTGTTTCATACATTGCTGATGTTTGATTGGGAAAACTCAATTTTGCATAACCAATAATCTCATCAGTATCTGAAAATACCAACCATCTGAAAATGTCATATTCTGTACTTGATTCTATCATTGATTGCTTTATTAGTTCAGGAGGTGTTGTAGGGTCATTAGGATTGATTTCTTTTTGAAAATTTATCTCAAGTTCTGTGAATTTATCTAAAATGATCTCCCCATCTTCTCTAGGGTTGAATGGTAGTATTTTCATGGCAAATCTGTATTTTAGACACTTTTAACTTTAATTACAAATGAGAAAAAGAAGAGTAAAGAAAGTTATTACTTTCTTTTGTAGAATATAATAGAGAATACTGCACTAACCCCAATTAGGGATAGTAAGGTAATTCCAACTACAGGAAATTCTGGAATGATTATCGCGTAACTTCCATCTCCAGGGTCACCTAGCGATCCACTATCTTCCCAATCACTGGTTGAATCTGTATCTGTTGCATTAATTCTTCTGATAGTTGACCACTCTGCTGATACTTCCCAACCAGCAACGTACCATTCCCATGCAACAAAGTCAACTTCAACACTATTATTGTCTGATAAAATTAGTTGATCTCCTGAATCACCTAAGTAGAGATGAAGACCATCCAGATCTGGTGTGGTATTGTATCGGCTAACAAATTCAAATACATTTTTCACAACAACTAAATAGCTTTTTGAAAGAATATTTACATAAGGAAATGTGTATGTGCCTGTATCATCCTGCAAAGTCCAACTATCTAGATTCACAGCTATATCTGTAGGATTGTATAGTTCTATCCATTCTTCATCAACGTCCTTTCCTGGGGGGTCATAGAGCACTTCTGTTATAATAACATGATCCGCTGGATCAGAAGATTGTGCATAGGGGATGAAAGATAAACCAAGCAGTACTAAATAGAAAACTGCAGTGAAAACTCTTACTTTTTTCATGTGCATTTTCAACCCTTTTCAGTTTATATGTTTTTTCCAATGAAAGGAAAAAATAGTAATAACGAAGAAAGTAGTTTTACTTTCTCTTACGTTTCTTCGCTAATAATGACAAGACTATTGCACTGGATAGGAGTAGCAGAATGATTGACTGATTTACAAAGGGAGATAGTTCTGGTACTACATCATGTGTTCTCACTGACAATATATCTGAAGGTACTCCTTCATTACCTGCTGTATCTACTGCTGTTACTTCGTAATCATACCATGTGTTTGGTGTCAACCCAGTATCGGAATAATAGTTGTTTGAGGTATTGGCTATATTGATACTGTTTCTATAGACTTTAT
>CAZPXJ010000155.1:0-7211 GCA_964590855.1 uncultured archaeon | reverse complement strand
CCTATGCATGCAGGACCTTTTCTAGAAACCCCTGGAGCTCAAGAACTAAACACAGAATATACTTTTGAATACAGTATGTTTATTCACACAAAGAAAGACCCAATTTATATGTGCGATAACTACGCTGAAAACTTCACAATTGATACGAAATCATTCATTATACGAGACCAAATAATATCTCAAACATTAAGTCAGTCTATCTTTTTCACAAATAATCCATGGTTAAGAATCTCCTCTCTAAGGAAAAGAAATGAGAAACTTTTGATAACTGTATTCAATCTAAACACTGTGTATGAAACTACAACTTTTCAAATAAATCCCAAATTTAACTTCTGTAGGGAGATAACTTACGATGGGGTAATAAAAACAAATCATGATATCATTGAAGGTCAAATTGAGATTGCTTTCAATGCATATGAGATAAAGATGTTAGAATTTGAATAGATATTGGAATTTCAAGGAATAACCTGATTTTTTGGATTTCCTATTAGATATATATCTGCTTTTAGGTCGTCAGTTTCCCAAATATTACAATTACAATCTTTTAAACGATCAGCATTTACAATCCACTCCCATTCTTCGGGGGCTTGAAGAATAAGCGAAAAACTAATTTTATCTTTTAGATTCAATAAAGGATAATATACTGCATAAATTCCCAATTCAATGCGTTCCTTTTTAAGATAGTTGGTCCCCCCCGCATCTCTTTCAATTGATCCTTTATAACGAATAGTTAAATTAAGTTCATCTAGATTATGAAGAGATTCAGATAGATTAATTCTATAACTTCTGCAATTCTTCAAAAAACAATCTGTTGAAATTTGTTTCTCTTCAATATCGAATTCAATTCTCTTCCATTTAACTTCTGTTGATACTTCTAATATTTCCAGCATGCTATTTAGCTTAAAATCAATAGTTTTTTCTGGATTCCTTATAGTTAAAAATGCTGAAGCATATAATTCTTCTTCTTCAGGTTTTAAAGCAAGTTTGAGATCAACTCTGGAAAGTTCCATATTGTTGAATTTTCTATTTGGTTTGTAATTCTTTTGATATGTGTAGGTATAGTTTTAATTTTTCACCATTCTAAACTTAGTAGTTCCTTTTTGCATAAAGATTAAATATTAGGTAAAAGTCATTTTATGTCATGGGAATGTTTAAGACTAGTAATCGATTTTCTACCAAAGGCGTTGAAAAGCCTAAAATTAAGATTATTCTTGGAGTAATAACTGGTGCTTTCTGGATAATTAGTGCCTTGATTCTATTCATTGATGCCTTTATAATTGATTTAAATACAGTTACAACAGGACACTCACTTACATCCGCAATGGTTATTGCATCACTTGGGGATCTGGTTACTCCAATTTACATTCAGTTATATTTTACAGTTCACTTAATAACTTTCTTTATCAGTTTCTTTGGAATTGTAGGTACTGTTTTAATCGGTTTATCTATACGAGCAAAATCAGATACTAAAATGTGGAATATCTTATTGTTAGTGGGAATTATTGATTTAATTGTCTTTTCACTAACAACTACAATAATCAAAATTGTAATGTTTGATCTATCAACATCAATTCTCAGTTTAATATCAACAATTCTTAGTTTAATAGCTGGAATTCTTTTCTTCACCGTTCTTCCTATTGAAGAAGTAAAAGCTGGACTAATTATCATTTCAGTACCATTAGCCTATTTAGGTGGAGCTATTGCAATTGTTCTCTTAATTTTACTCTTTATTACTTCACTATATGGTTGGATTTTGTGAACAAGAAAAATTACTTTTCTTCTTTATCTTTTTTGAAATAAATCAGTAACGCAGTTAATGCTATGATTAACACATATATACCCATTACAATAATCCACTGCCACCAAACATAACTATTAGCCCAGCATAAACAGATTGCTGATACTGACAAAGTCATCAATAGAGCAATTGGAGCTGCTTTCTTAATCACCTCCCCTTCAATACCTACTTGATCAATGACAGCTGCTGCATTCTGAATTTTAGCTGGAGACAATACTGAAGCTAAACCTCCACCAACCCCATTTGCGGTCCCAACAGCTACCGCGCTCATTCCTAGAGTTAAGGCTGTTTGTTCATGAAACGTCGTGAACATAGCTATAGCTGATGTTTCCGAACCACTGATAAAACCGCCAAATAGGCCAATAAAGGGAACTATTAAAGGATAGAAATCTCTGAACACATAACTCGAAGCTGTTGCTAATGAATTTATCATATAATTCCAATCATACCTAACCCAAATTCCATTTATGATATTTATCCCAGAATATAACATGATGTAAGCTATTGCAAAGAAGATAGCTGCAGCATAAACAGGTCTAAGTGATCTTTTTCCCCATGTTTTTAGAGTTTCCAAAGATCGTTTTTTACCTAAACCTAGAAAAGGTATTGAACACAATGTAGAAATCAACACCCAGAAATAAGCGTGTGAAAGGAATTTTGTATGAATAACGATTTCTCCTATGATTATTGTAAAGAGTAATCGCTCATTAAAAAGAGTATAAATCTGAGGAACAAAATTAATTATTGTAACAAAGCAGATTAGGAAAATCCAAGGAGTAAGTGCTTTCCATAAAGGCATATTTCGATCAATCTCTCGTTCTTCATCTGTCAATGAAGAACTGTCAATAATCTTGATTTTTTTCAATTTTGCAACTGCTATAAGAGCTAGGGCAGTAACAATTCCTGCAATAACTCCTGTTAATTTTACCATACCAAGGAAATTTGCTAAAATCGCTGTCCCTCCACAAACTATCCCTCCTGTTAAACCGAAAATAAAACCATCTTTGCTGAAGAGAAGTTTTTTTCCTCCACCCAACCATACCATTCCAAAAGCTATTCCCATTGTAACTAAAGGCATATAGAAAGAGAAGGCTATTCCTGCAGCAAGAAGCTGGGGTTCTAATGTATTTTTACCTAACCAAGCTAAATTGGCGATATTGGAAACAATCAATGAGTCTTTCATGAAGAAAGAAAAAAATTCTGCTGGTACTGCTAAAAGAGCATAAGTTGTTAAAGGGTCATATCCAATTGCTGGTAGAGCCACAGCTGCAAAAGCTGAATATCCCATAGCCATTAAAACAGGAGGAAGCATAGTAACTGGAGTCGCTCCTATAGCTACAAGAAAACAACCAATAGCTAAGTTGATAATCATAATCTGAAAAGCTTTGTTTCCTCCGCCTATTTTCTTAAAAGCAACTACAATCTTATCCAGAGAACCTGTTTTTTGCTGATAAGTTATCATCAAGATTGATGTCAAAACCATTAATGAAATAGGAAATGACTTGATGATACCAGCAATTGATGCAAGTGACGCAACTCTCCAATCTGTTTTGAACGCATATATACCAATCAATAGCATAAGAATGAATAAAATTGTTCCAACCATATCAGCTTTTAACTTGAAGAAAATTAACAATACAATACCTATAGCAAATGGCAACAAAATCAACAATACATTGATAGCAAGATGCATGAAAAGAGGAAACTTGAAGAGATTATAAAGATTTTCTCAGACAGAAGAGTAATCGTATCTTTCGATTCTTGTAAAGACTTAAATACGTTTTATTCAAATGACGTATTGATTAGGTGTTCTTTAATGAGCAAAGAGGAACGAATAGAATTTTACAGCAATCAAATTGAAGTAGAAAAGAAAATAGTTGCAGCTGCTCAAAAAGCTGTTAAAGGTGTGAAAAATCCACTTGTTCGAGAAATGATTCTAGCAGTTGCAATTGATTCACAGAAACATGAAACAATGCTTAAAGCTTTGCTTGATAGAATCACAGGTCCATCACCTGCTATTGATGAGGCGGTTTCAGATGAAATTGCTGAATCTATACGAGAGCATGTAGAACTTGAAGCTCAAGCCATTATACAATACAGAGATTATCTAGATGGTCAATGTTGTACAGATAACAAAGAGAAAATTGTTATCAAAGCTATCTACGAGGATGAGCTCAGGCACCACGAATTGATGAGATGGTTATATAAGACAATTGTCCAAAAAGAAACGCTCATCGAGGAAGATATTTGGGACCATATGTGGTCAGACGCTTTCAGTCATGGCACACCTGGCGGATAATTGTCCCTTTCCTTTTTTCTTTCATAATTTTCAATAAAGTATAAGTACTAGTAAGATAAAATTTTCTTTGATAAAATTGAAAATGCAACTTGATTCAGAGACTGAATGGGGTCATTTTATCGATCCCGAAACCTTTCAAATAATTGAAATAGTTGAAGATATACCAGATGGTTGTTTTGCTGTTATCAAAGAACGACAATATATCGAAGACATAGGTAGAGAGATAATTCAAACAACATATGGTTTAGTTGATGGAAACAAATTTCAACCATATAAGAAAAGAGAAATCAGTGTACTTATCTCCAAAGCTTGTGCTGATTTTATTCTAAAAGAGAACAAATTTCCTCCTAAGGTAAATGTAAAGGATAAATTAATGGAGGATAAACCAGCTAAATTAACCTTCGTTATGAATCAATATGATACATTTCACTTACAACTAGACAAAAATCTGTTAAGAGGTGCGAATCCAATTGAAATTCTCAATCCTATACTTGAAGAATCTTCCTCTTCAGAAGATGATGAAGGCAAGTGGAAAGTCGAGTATGCTAAAAGCAGTAGAGCAACATGTAAAAAATGTAGAATGAAAATTGAGAAAGATACTGTTAGAGTGGGTGAACCCTCCTTCTTCCAAGATCACTTGTCCTACAAATGGCATCACGAGAGGTGTGTATATTGGAAGAGATTAAGTCGATTCAATGTTACAGGACTAGATACTCTTGAAGATGATGATAAGTATAGAATAGAAAAACTTCTTGCATGAGGAAAAAAAATAAAGAAAAATAGATTAAAAGCTGATTGTGTTTCTATTTTTGTTTAACTACTTCTTTTTTTATATCAGGTGCAGCTGTTTCAGGAACTCTGAGATCTTTACGAGAAACTTTTCCAACGACAGTTCGTGGAAGATCATTTTTGTATTCGATAACGGTTGGTATCTTGTAGGGCGCAAGTTTGTCTTTGCAGTAATCTTTGATCTCATCTCGTGTTAGTTCTTTACTTCCTGGTTCAGCGACTAGAAAAGCTTTGACTCTTTCTTTATCATCTTCTTTTAATTGAACCACACCTGCCATATTGATATCAGGATGAGAATAAAGAACATCTTCAACATCACTTGGCCAAACTTTGTAACCAGAAACGATTATCATATCTTTAGCTCTATCGACAATAGAGAAATATCCTTTTTCATCCATAGTTGCTATGTCTCCAGTCCTTAACCAACCTTTAACTAAAACATCATCAGAAGCTTCTTTGTTATTCCAATAACCTTTCATAACACTAGGCCCACGAACCCAGAGCTCACCTTCTTTACCTAATTCAGTGATTTCCTCTTGAGTATCATGATCAACAATCATAGCTAGAGTGTTAGGTATTGGGATACCAATAGATTTCAGCTTCCTGAGTTCAGTTGTAGCAGGGTTGATGTGTGTTACAGGTGAGGATTCTGATAAACCATATCCTTCAACAAGAGTAGCTCCAGTAACTTCCTCAAATTTGTTTGATGTAGTTGCCGGTAATCCTTCTCCTCCCGAAATACACAGATATAATGAGGATAAGTCGAATTTACTTATCTTTGGATGCTCAGCAATTTTCTGATAAAGAACAGGAACTGCAAACATAAAATGGATCTTATGCTTATGGATACTCTGCATAACATCCTCAAGTTTTCTGGGATCAGGTATAAGATATAGTAATCCTGCTAAAGCAATTGTCCATAAGAAAGAGGTTGAAAAACCAAAGATGTGAGACATAGGCAGACAACCAGAAATTTTGTACTGACCTTCTGGTAGTTCAGGTAACCATTCAATCCAATATGGTAGAATTGTAGCTTGAGCTATAAGATTATAATTTGTCAGCATCGCGCCTTTCATTATACCGGTGGTACCGCCAGTGTATTGTAGCACTGCGATATCTTCTTTAACATTGATTTTTGTCTTAATTTCCTTATTTTTCCCGTTCTTAATTAGATCTTTGTAGACTAGTTCTTCCTTAACTTTTGGGAGCTTTCTGGCTATTATTTTCTTATATAGCACTGCTGTAAAACCTGGTAACTCGTCACCAACTGAAGAAACTATAATATGTTCTAGTTTTGTATCCTCTTTTACTTCTCTGATTTTGTCAAGATAATTATCTACTATAACTATAGCTTTTGCTTCACTGTCTTGCAATTGATATCTTATTTCTTTAGCCGTATATAAGACACTTATTGCTGTGAAAATTGCTCCTATTGCATTGGTTGCGAAAAATGCTACAATATATTGAGGGCAATTAGGCATTAGACAAGCTACACGATCTCCTTTCTTTACTCCTAGTTCCTTCAAGGAATTAGCGAATCTATTAATTTCCTCTTCAATTTCACTATATTTTTTGAATTTTCCTTTAAATTCAGTTATATATCTGTCTGGGAATTTTTTAGCTGCTTCTTGGAATAAATTATAAACACTTATTTCAGGTATGTCTACTGGGTCAGGAATCCCTTCGCAGTAGCTCCAAATCTTTTTTGGCATAATTCTTCACTATTACCTTAATTTAGTAGTTTTGAAATCTACTTATTTAAAATAGTTTCGTAAAAGAACAGTGTTCATTTATGGATGGATGAGAAAAAGATTTTCTAGAAGGTTATCCCTCTAGTTTCAAGAGTCTTTTAAGCCAATCTGGGAAGATATATCCTAAATACCCACAGAAGACCCCTACTCCAGCTGATATCCAAGCTGCATAGTAGAATGGTGAGTAACTTACCTCCACGATAAGATCAAGAGCGAATAGTATGAAAACTAAAGCTACAAAGATACCATACATTCCTATTAGGACAAATCCTACTTTGGGTAGTTGCTGTTCACTTTTTACTGCTTCTCGTATCGATAAACCTGCTAGAAGACCGAAAGTAAGAAGCGACATTATTGCATGGTAAATGACAATTGGCTGTGCATCACTGTAGAGTTCGTCACTAAAATCATTCATGATAATCAAGGTTCCTACTGTTATACCATTCAGAATCCCAACAATTGAGACATAAAGACTGCCTAAATTGAGGAATACTTCGTCCATGAATACATAGATGAACACATTAGCTATTGCTGTCATCATGTAAGCAATTATGATAAAACCATCATCGTAGCT
>CAZPXJ010000154.1:0-7225 GCA_964590855.1 uncultured archaeon | reverse complement strand
AATTATACGGAATAAAACAAAACATCAACATAATGGAATAAAAAAGTCATCTAAAAAAAAATAATTATAACATCAATTTACTATAAGAGAAGATAATCTTCTTCTCTTTTCTTCTCTATTTTTTCATTTTTAGTTTTATAAATTTAAAAATCAAATCAATTATCTGTTTCTTATATTTTTCAATAATTTTAGTGAAAGTCCTAATTGAAAGATTTATTTAGGGTTTTGGAAACAACACATAAATGCCTTCTACAAAGATTGTGATAATTGGAGCTGGGAGCTTGCAATTTGGTTTAGGAACCTGTGGGAGCATATTTGCTTCTGAAGTATTAGATGGAGCGACAGTAAGTTTACATGATATAAACGCAACAAATTTAGAATATGCTCGCGAAGCATGTCAAGCTAAAGTTGATAGAGATAATCTGAACTTCACCATTGAAGCAACTACTGATCGTAAGGAAGCTTTGAAAGATGCTAATTTTATTGTTAACTCAATTGAAGTAGGTCCTAGATTTTATTGGTGGGAAATAGACAAAAAAATACCCTGGAAATATGGCAGTCCTCAAGTTTTTGGGGAAAACGGTGGTCCAGGTGGAATGTTCCATTCATTAAGAGTAGTTCCACCTATTTTAGATATTTGTGAAGATATTTCGAAAATTTGTCCTGATGCTACTTTCATTAATTATTCTAATCCTATGCACAGAATCCTTTTGTCAGTCAAAAGAAAATATCCTAAACTCAAGATTGTTGGTCTGTGTCACGAGATAGCTCTAGCAGAGCATCTTCTACCTAAAATACTAAAAATTCCTTTTGATAAAGTGGATCTTTGGTGTGGAGGGTTGAATCATATGGGTGCAATCATCAAAGCCAAACACAAAGATACTGGAGAAGATCTAATTTCTAAGATATATGAAAAAGGGATTAAATTCTTGAAGAGGTGGAGATGGAGTATTCCATCAAGACTCTTGCATCCTGTTGGTCTAACTCTCTATATTCTCGAACACTTTGGTTATCTTCCTTACACCAATGATTCTCATTACGGTGAGTATATAGGTTGGGCTCGAGAGGTTTCCAATATGAGAGGTGTCAAGAATTTCTTCAACATTTACAGCATGTATATCAGTTTTAATTGGAGGCGCATAAAACGCAAAATACGAAGAAATAAGAGCCACGAATTAGTAAAACCTGATCTTGAACGGGCAATTCCAATTATCGAAGGAATTGTTTCTGATAGTAACCACCAAGAGATATCTGTTAATTTACCTAATGATGGAATAATTACTAACTTACCTGAAGATCTTGTTGTTGAGTGCCCTGCAATTGTTAACAAATCAGGAATAAAAGGTATTCCACTCGGTGATTACCCAGAACCACTTGTTGATTTACTCAGAGAAGAAGCAACTGTTCAAGATTTAGTAGTAAAAGCGATTCTAAACAATTCTAGAGATTATGCTGTACAAGCTCTTCTAGCAGATGCAAATTTCCCAAGAAAGCACTTAATCAATGCATTTCTTGATGATATGTTGGAATTACAAAAAGAAGTGGTTAAATTAGATTAAGTAAATGTTTTAAGTGTTGAATCAATATTTCGCTAAATGATAAAAGAGAGCAACGCTATCGAGTTGATAAACTAGAGGAGTTATTTTAATGTTCTTGTGTATTTATCATTTTTTTAGATAATATATCATATTGGCAAAATTAGTAAAAATCTATTTATAGTTTAATTCTATCTATTATTCATGTCACTTAAAATTACTTCAGAATATCTTGAATTATTAAATGAAGCTGTGGCGAGGGAATTTCAGGTTTCAATACAATATTTCCTCCAACATGCTAAAATGGAAAAAATACTTAGAAGAGTAAAAGCAGAGAACATTCTCCTGGAAAGAACAACTTATGATGCCATTGGAGAGGTATTAAAGAAATTCGCAATTGAAGAGATGAAACATGCTGGAGCTATAATGGAAAGGATCTATTATCTTGGAGGAGAAGCAACAACTAAATCAGCTAAACCACGAATAGGAGATACCTTAGCAGATTTTGTTAAATATGGCGTAGAAGCTGAAGAAGAAGCTTTGGTATTATATCGACAAATCATCAAAAAAGCTGGAGAATTCGAAGATTGGGAAACAAAACAACTGTTCAAGAAGATTTATACAGATGAAGAGGAGCATTTCTTCAAATTCGAAGAATTTCTTAAACTCGACGATTCTGAGCCTGAAGGACCAGAACCTTTCGAATCAGAATGGACTAAAATCCTAACCGATGACTACTTTGTTTTATTAAATGAAGCTGTTGCTTCAGAAATTTCTGCAATCGTCCAGTATATTGTCCAACATGAGAAAGCAAGTTTCTTAGCTTTAAGAAAGAAAGATACTCCATTAGAAGCTATACAAGATACTAATAAAGCTAAAGTTATAAGTGATCTATTAAAGAAAATATCACTTCAAGAAATGGAACATCTAGAAAAAATTTCTGAAAGAATCTATCTACTTGGTGGAGAATGCGTTTATAATCCAGATCCTTTACCTAAAGTAGGCGATTCAGCTGATGATTTTCTTAAGTTGGATCACAAAGCAGAAGATGAGGCTATAGTTTTATACAAACAGATAATTGCTGAAGCTTTGAAGAGAGGAGATACAACAACTAGAAGAATATTTGAAGATATAGTAATAGAAGAAGAAGAACATTATTGGACATTTGATGACTTCTTCTAAAGTTCTATCTTTTTGACTTCTTTTATCTTATTTGAAGTGTATTATTTTGCACTTTGTTAATCAAGATAAAAAACATTAGAAAGATATAATTCAGAGAAAAAGCTTTCAAAAAAACTATATGAAAAGAAAAAGAAAAACTATCTAGTTAGAGCTCTTTGAACCATTATTGCATGTGAAATAGCTAATTTATTGTTAAGTGATAACACTCCAGGGATCATAGAAAATCCAACTAAAACTGCTACAAAATTACCAAGTAGATTTCACTTATATTCCTACTGTACAATGTAACTAAATACATGTCCAGTTTGTTTATCTTTGTTATGCATAAGAAATCCTAATATAACCTAATTTTTTCGCAGAGAATCCATTAGACTTTCTAATTTCCTTAAAACAAAATCAAAATATTCTTGAATTGTTCCAAAGTAAGGTATCTTTTCAATTGTTCCAAATGATTCTGTTTGAGTAGATAGGGCTGTACCGAATATAAGACTCCATGTGAAATAAGCTAGTTTGCTAGTTTCTCTCTCACGAATTTCGCCATTAAGAGATGCTTTGTGAAAAATATCCTCAAGAATCTTAATGGTTTTAATTTCATAATGCTGTTCAATTGGACCTTTTTTTGATGATCTAGGCGGAGTTGTTTTGAAAATCAGCTTAAATTTTCGGTAATCTTCAGTGATAGCATCAAAATACATTTTAGTAATTTTAATTGGTAAATCTATGAACCTTCCTGAATAGTTGCTAATATATTCTTCAATATTAGTCTCAATCTCTTTAAAGTCTTCTTCAACAATAGCAAACCAAAGTTCTCTTTTACTTTGAAAATAAGTATACAAACTTGCTTGCCCCATCTCTAGTTCTGTTGCTAATGCCCTTAAAGTGAAACCTCCAACTCCATATTTTAGAAAAAGATCCTTTCCTTTTTGTATTATAGCTGTAAAAACTCTCTGTTTTGCATCTAAAGATCTAGCTCTAGCTTTTTTCACGATTAAGCGAGTTCATTAATCCTTTTAAAGGTTTTTAAAAGAACATTGTTCCCTTAACTGAAAATAATTTAACGACACTCGCTTAAATAATATTTGTTTTCCTATATCTTTTTAAAGATCTAGACTAAAAGAATTTAAAATCAGTTTAAACAAGATTTTATGACATATGCAGCGCATATTAAACAACTGAAATTTGACAATATATAAGCGAACAACGTTCGAATAGAAAAATTAATAAAGCATAAAAAGAAAATTTAAATGAACATCGAACGGTTATTGATTTGTATGAGTCTACAATTTAGAAGAAAAGATAGATTAATGAAAAAAATAGCTGGTAGAAACTATTACTCTGGTTATAGTCATGTGATGAGATGGTGATATAGAAATGAAATGTAAACATAAATGTGATAATTGTGAAGAAACATGGGAATGCAAGTTTCCGTATTATTCAAAATTTCAATACTTTAAAGTTTCAGTAAATAACGGATATTACTGTAATTCTTATTGTCCTAATTGTCAACCTGATAAAAGAGAGGAAATAGATGAGTTATTCGAAAATCTTTCAGAAACAGGTTATGTGAAACCATCAATAGAAATGAAGAGTTAGATATTAAGATTAGAGAAAGAATGATTGATGGATGATGAGATTTTTGAGAAAATAAAGCATAAAGAATTCTCACATTTTGAAGGTAATACTTTAAAATAAATTAGAACACTATAATGAGTTTTGAAAGGTAAAACTAATGTATCATGTTTGGACGAACTTAAGCGAGTCTTCATTGAAGAATTATTCTATAATCAAGAATTAAAACAACATCTCTCACCGGATGAGAGAAGCATGAAACCTCTAAAGAACAATGATTATGAGTTAGAGGAAGTTGCGTCTCAGGTATAAGAATCATAAAAGGAATAAGTACTATGAAAGAAAATAAAGGTCAAAATAAAGTAATAAATCAAATTACTAGATTAAGAGAAGGAAAGGAATTATTTGTTGAACAGAATTATAAAAAAGCATTACAAGCTTTTGATGAAACTTTGAATCAAAATGAAGATAATGCAACTCTTTGGGCTGCAAGAGGAATTTTAGAATTGAAATTAGAATATTATGATAAAGCCGAAGAGTCATTTAGGAATGCTATAGAAAATGATTCAGAAGATCCATATTATTGGGTAGGATTAGGATATGTTTTACAGATAAAAAAAGAATATAGAGATGCAATTGAAGCATATGAAAACGCCTTGGAAAAAGGAATCAAGTTTGAAGAATTGCTAATGCAACATATGGACAACATTCAGAAGTAGAAACAAAGGGAATGAGATAGGAAAGTGAAAATATGTCGTTAGTTACAAGAATAAGAAGAAAGAAAGAAACAAAAGATAATAGTAAAGAAGAAAAACAAAAAACACAGAAAATTTCTTCAGATTTAAGTAAAGAAAAGAAATTTATTGAATCAAGTGATGATAGATTATCAGTTGTTTTTGGAGCAAATAGTGCTTTAGGAAGAACTGTGGTAGATGAGTTGAAAAATGAAGATAGAAAAGTAAGAGTAATTCTAAGAAATAAGTTTAATACTGAATCATATTATAAATCTAAATTTGTGGAAATTCACAAAATAAATTATAGGAATGTTATACAAGTTATCAATTCTGTTGAAAAAGGTTCAATCATATATAATTGTATAGAAATTCCACATTTTAGATGGTTTAGAACTTATCCTTTGATAATTTATAATATTATACATGCTGCAAAGAAAAGGCAAGCTAAACTTGTGCAGGTAGATAATAGCACTGTTTATGGTAGAATGAGATCTAAGAAGATAACAGAAAGAGATCCATTGATTCCTGAATCTAAAGAAGGTTCCATGAGAAAAAATATAGCCGAACAAATACTCATAGGACATCAGAGACAGGATTATAAAGCAGTCATTGTTAGATTTCCGGACATGTTTGGACCTTATATAATAAATAAATTTGCTGAAAATGTATTTGTGAGACCACAGAGAAATCAAACAGCAAAATGGTTTGTCAGTTTGGATAAGAAACATTCATTCACATATATAAGAGACGCAGCTAAAGCACTAATAAGGATTGCAGAAGATTCATCAGCATACGGAGATACATGGCTTGTAGCTGGATCTAAACCAATTACGGGGAGAGAATTTCTAAAAATTATTTTCAAAGAACTAGGAGAAGAACAGAAAATAAAGGAAAGCAGTAAATTAGCAATAAAATTCGAGAGTATTTTTGATGCAGAAATGAATAGAATATCTGATATCCTAGAACAATGGGAGTATCCATTTATTATTGATGCAACTAAGTTCCAGACAACTTACCCAGAAATCAATTTCACTCCACATAAAAAAGCAATCGCAGAAACTCTTAAGTGGCAGGCTGAAAGATTACAAAGAAAGAGAGCTAGAAGAAGAGCATGGCCAATGGTAGGGTTTTTGAGTCCATTTAGAATATAGACTTCTTTCTGATTTTGGAAATGGAAAAAAGGTGATACATTTGCACAAAAAAAATATCCATGCTCAAATCGTGGTAAAGCTAGAGCATGTGATTTTCTTAATTTGAATCATATTGGAACCTCAAACAACTATAGTGAGAAAGATATATATTGTAATTCTTGGACTGAAGAATGTCAAGAACTTAATTACAATCTATAGAAGGTGATAATTATGGTTGAAGAAGAATATAATGATCCTGAAGAACTGCTTGATGAAGAGGATATTATTGATCCTGAAGATATTGAGCTTCAGAAGAAAAAGAAATTAAGAATTATAAAAAAAAGAAAAATACAATTTGAAGAGAAACAAGATGAATATGATGAATTTATAGTTAAGAAAGATATTGAAGAGTATACACCCTTGGAAGAGGAGTGATTCTCTATAAATTCATTGTAATCATTGTATTTGATAAAAAGGAGCAATTAAAATGAATACAGAAATTAAGATATATGAATTATTAGAGAATAAATACAAATTAAGAAAAAAATGTTTTATGAAAGAATTTCGTTTATCTTGGGTTAAAAGAAAGAAGGCTAAATTAAATCTTAAAAGAGCAAAGAATTTCCAACAGAAACTTAAACAAGAAATTATTTTGGAAAAAATAGAAGATCCTCTGAAGAAATCGAAATTTAAAACTAAATTATTGAAAGCAGATTCAGTCTTGTCTTCTTAATACTGCTTGTATTATTGTAGGATCACTGAATACAATTAATATGTAAAAATTTATTATCTGAAATATTAAAGCCATATTATATTCAAAAATCTATTAGATTTTTTTATTATTAAAAATAATGAGGAATATGAAGAATGAAGCAGGTAGTTGCTATTTTAGGAGGAAAAAGAGATGGCAATACTCACAATTTACTAAAATATATAGGAAAATTACTGAACGAAAATGCAATTGAATTGGAAATAATAAATCTCAATGAAATGGATATATTAGATTGTAGAGGATGTGAAAATTGCGTTTTAGGAGATGGGTGTGTAATTGAAGATGATATGCCAAATATTGAGA
>CAZPXJ010000153.1:0-7275 GCA_964590855.1 uncultured archaeon | reverse complement strand
CTTTATATATATGATAATGATTTCAATGCTATCTCTTACTATGCAATGGATATTGATGAAACAAGAGAAATAAATATGGTTTTGAATGAAATTACCAATTCTCTTGGAGGTATCAAACTCGCTCATGCAAGAAGTTGTTCGATTGTTGAGAATAATCTTGATCACGTTGATGATGGTATAGCCGTTATTTATTCAAGAGATATTACCGTTCTTGGAAACACTGTGAACAATACAATTAGTGGTTTCTATATTGAAACAACCAGTGAAATATTCCTTACTGCAAACGGTGCAATCAATGCAGAATATGGAATCTCTTTATGGTCAGTTTCAGATGCCATACTTTCAAGTAATGGTGTTTTTGACTCAGTTTATGGTTTGAGTATTTGGTTCTGCGATTATATAGAAATATCTGGGAATGAAGTTAGTACTTCAGATATAGGAATAGTTGGAAGAAATACTATAGGACTAAAAATCAAAGATGGACAATATACCGAACTTACAAAAGGTATCCAACTACTAGGGTGCAACGCTGCACGTGTTTATGGTAATACTTTTGATAACATTCTAGAGGAAGCAATAACTCTATCTGATAGTACTGGGTTTTTAGTTTATAGCAACAATTTCTTAACAGTTGGTGATTACGGAAGCATAGACAATAGTTTTGGAACCTTTTACATGCAAGTTGACAACGTAACATACATAGGAAACTATTACTTAGGTGGAACTGGAGATCCTGTTCTCATTGACGAATTTACAGTTGATTTAGTAACCTACAATATTACAGATTACTATCCTTTAACTGTGAAGTATAATGTTAAACCTTCAGTCGAATATCTTGAAAGAAATCTTCAAGATCCAACTGATTTAGATCCTGTAATTATAACAACACAAATTTTCATTCCTGAAGGCACTGATGATGTAGAAGTTTATCTTCAATACAATTTAGTCAATGAAACAGTCTGGAGAACAATGGATATTACTTCCACTGAAACCTCTATTGGTTCAATTGGAGCAATTAGTCAGTTTCAAGGAACCATTGTACCCTTACCATATGATTATAGCGTAGTTTATAGAATTATGGTCAATTACACAATAGATTTGGTTGGGCAAACCGTAATTTCTGAAAATTCTACATATTCAGTAGGTGAATCAGAAAATACTCCAATAGTAATAGGTACTCCAGAAATAAGAGTGGTGACTTATTCAGAAGCATCAGATAGAGATATTACAGTTGTTACTAATAATTTCTACCAAGACACTGAATACTTTGTGTTTGTTAGTGTTAAAAATAAGACTGATCTTCAAATTGTTGCAGGAAAACGACATGTCAATCTATCTTGGTATGAAATAGATCCTGATACAAATGTAACACAATACTTCACTGGTATAATGGATTATAATTCATCCTTATCACCTATGTCTTATTATGCTGCTTTTGGTAGAGGTTATTCTGTAGGAATGATTCTAGAGTTCTTCATCACAGTGGTAGATATTAATGGAACTGTATATCGAACCGTGCTCAATTATACAATGATAATTGAACCTCCAGTAGAGGGAACAGGATTTGATACGCTTACACTTCTGACGCTGGGTGGAACACTTCTACTAGTTCAAGTTATTGTTGTTTATCGACGAAGAAGAAAATCCAAAGAGGAGTAATTCTCCTTTTTATTTTTATTTTTTATTTCAAGTATTTTTCTTGTTTGGTGTAATTTTGTCTTTTGCTTGCATAGCAAAATACATAAAGACATAACGTTGCGTAGGATTGAGATAAATGCACGGTTTACCAGAAGGAAAGAGAAAAGTTTTCAATAAAGAGAATTTTATACAACAGTTAATATTTGGAAGTATAGTTGTAGCATGTGTTGTTTATGCATTTGTAGTTAATGACAAACTACTCAAAGTTCTATCAATAATTGCTATTTCAATAGTTGGTACAGTTATCGTTACTTATTATATTATTGAAATTATGACTGGTGTAGGATATTCTGTTGCAAGTGCATTTAATGAATTCATCTATTTGGTTCTTGGTTTACCAATGATTGTTATTGCTGCTGGTTTTCTACCTGCAAGCATTTTTATTACAATGTTTCATGTTGAAGGACAAACCATAGCAATTATCGTATACGTAATTCTGGGATTGTTAGAATTTGCTGGTATCTCATTTCTTGTTGTAAGATTTCTACGTGAAAGAAAGATGAACCTTTTCCAATACATCAAATATCTTTTTGATTTTGATAGAAGAAGAGAAGACAATAGAAAGGTTCGAGAAAGAAACGAACAAATTGATGGTTTCTATTCAGATTTAGGTAGAGTTGAGGACAGAATCGCTAGGAAAATGCAAGAAAAATCCACTGGTTTTGATGAATTTGATTGGAAAGAAAAAGTGCAACAGATGTCTGGTAGCAAGGTTAAAGAGCTTAAATGCTGGAACTGCAGTAAAATGAATGATGAAGATGCAATCTTCTGCACAAATTGTTCTGCTCCTCTGAAGAAAGAGTAAAGTTTATCTTCTTCCCTTTTTTGTTATTTCCCACCTATCTTGTTTGGCTGATCTAATGGATGCTAGAAACACAAAAGAGTGTCTGCTCATAATATTTGATTTTGATGGAGTTCTAGCTGATTCAAAAAAAGCATATACCATTCAAATGCAAGAAACAATTGAATTTTTTACTAAGAAAAAAATCCCAGATGAGGTTTTTAACCTAAGAGGAGGAAATACAGATCAAAGGCATGATTTCATCGAGTTTTTAGGTACTAACAAACCTGAATTTATAGATGAGGCAATTATTCATTATGTGTCTCTAACAGAGAAATACTCCTACCTTAGAGAATTATATCCTAATGTACGAAAAACTCTCGAAGACCTCAAGAAACAACACATTATCGGCTTAGTATCTAGAAAATCACATGAACGTATGGAGAAGTGGTTACATCATTTCAAAATCACTCATCTTTTTGATAGACCAATTGGGACATTAGAAAATTCAAAATCGAATGCAATTAAGGAAATCATGGATGAGTTTGCTATTCCTAATGAGAGAACAATAATGGTTGGTGATACTGAATTTGATATCTTGAGTGCACAAGAAGCAAGTGTAAACTCAGTTTTAGCTCTTTATGGGGCTGAAGAACCAGAAACAGCTTTAGCTCTTTCACCAACCTATTCAATCAATTCAATTGAAGAGATTTTAAAGATTACAAAGGAACATTTGAAAAGCTAGATAAATTCCTTGAGCAAATTTAAATAGGTCAATTTTACCTTTCGAATAATGAAAGTAGGCTATCTCCAGTTTGGTCCTAAACTCTTAGACGTTGAAGAAAATATTAATGTAATCTCTAAAACAATTTCTTCGGTATCAGAGTTTGATCTTCTTGTTATTCCAGAATTAGCGAACTCTGGTTATGTTTTCACAGCTCGAGAGGAACTTGCTCAAGTTGCTGAAGAACTTCCTGGTGGATATTTCGTTGAAAAATTAATAGAACTAGCAAAACAAAAAGATGGCTATATTGTGAGCGGAGTATGCGAGAAAGAGGGTTCAAAATTCTTTAACTCATCTGTATTAGTTGGTCCAGAAGGATATGTAGGAAAGTATAGAAAAATACATCTGTTTGACAGAGAAAAACTGTTCTTTGAACCTGGTGATGGAGATTTCGAGCTGTTCGAAGTAAGAGGAATGAAAGTTGGAATTCTTATTTGTTGGGATTGGATATTTCCTGAAGCAACTCGTAGCTTAGCATTACAAGGGATGGATGTACTAGCCCATTCTACTAACCTTGTACTATCATACTGTCAAACAGCGATGATAACTAGGTCAATTGAGAATCAGATCTATACTGTAACATCAAATAGAACAGGTATAGAAACAAACGGTGAAATCTCTCTTCATTTTAAAGGTCAAAGTCAAGTTACATCTCCTGATGCAAAACGTTTAGCACAAGCTAAGGAAGATACTGTAGAATTAAAGATAGTAGATATAGATTTAGAGAAATCTAGAAATAAATGGTTAAGTGATAATAATCATATCTTCGAAGACAGAAGACCTGAGAAATATGGTACAATAATGAAAGGCAATAATTGAAGGAATCTAATTGAGTTGAATGTATGAAAACTCCCCAATCAAAAGAAAAGAAAGGTACTTATGTTCCGCATAAAGCAGCTGCAGCATTTCAACCAACTATGGATTGGTCCATCGAAGAAGCTGCTAGTGAATACGATAACCGATTCTTTACTTTTGATGTAGATAAAATTCACTATACTGACTGTATTAAGGGAATGCAATCTTTACCTTCTGAATGTATTGATATGTTGATTGCGGATCCTCCTTTTGGACTGAATTTTGCTGGTATGGAGCCACTATATAACCGAGATAGTAATTTTGTTGCAGAAGGTTACACAGATGTTCTATTAGAAAATTACACTTTTTTTACGGATAAATGGATTAGTGAGATTCCTAGATTATTGAAAGATGATGCTGGTGTATGGATTGTAAGTGGTTGGACTAATCTAGTTGATATCTTGAATTCATTGAGAGACAATAATCTAAAACTAATAAATCACATTATATGGAAATATCAGTTTGGTGTGTTTACTAGAAGAAAATTTGTTACAAGTCACTATCACATACTATTCGCAGTCAAAAATGAGAAGAATTACTTCTTTAACAAGGTTGAACATTATCCTGAAGATGTTTGGCAATTTAAACGTGAGTATGAAAGAGGGGTCAAAAAGAATGCTACGAAATTACCAATAGATTTAGTATTGAGATGTATTGATTTTGGAAGCAAACCAGGAGATGTTGTAATTGATCCTTTTATGGGAAATGGAACCTCTGCGGTTGCAGCAAAAGGTTCTTTCCGTCACTATATAGGTTTTGAAATTAATAATGCTCTGAAAGACATTATCAAATCAGGGCTTTCTAGTATTGAACTAGGACAGTTTTATATTCCTTATTCTGATAGACCAGACGATCTTGTTCTCAAAGCGAGAAAGAAATTCAAGAAGTAAATTTCCAGATAAATTTCTTAATCATTCAAGAAATTCTTTTGCTAAATTGTAATAAACTTTGAGAGATAATTCAACTGTTTTTATTGTTATTCTTTCATTTACTCCATGAGTGAGATCAATGTAATGATTCATAGGTAACTCAGGGTCAAATAATGCAAAACCATAATTATCTATACCTTTTCTGCGCAAGAACCTTCCATCTGTTGCCCCCATCCCTATAAGTGGAACCATACTTTTGAAAGGAAGTTCTTTAGCTATTGCTTTTTCCATTGCTGTAACAAATTCTGACTTGATTGGGCTCTCTGATCCAGACGAAAAGATTCCTTCATCTTTTGGTTCTTCTATTACAACTTCATCTGATAGTTTTCCCAACCCCTTCTTGATATGTTTCAAAACATACTCTTCATCGTGTTCTGGAAGTGTTCTAATATCAAGTCTGAGTTCAGCATTTGTAGCAATAATGTTTGTTTTCGATCCACCTTCAATGATATTTGGAGAAATAGTCATTCTGCTTAAACTATGAAGAAGTTTACTCATTTGAGGATTCTTCTTTTTCAAAAGCTTCAGAAACAAAGGTAATAATCTCTTATTTGTTATCGCAAACCTGACAAAGATGTTCATACCCATTCCTTTGACTAAATTAGCTAAGTATTTTGTTTCAACAGGTATTTTATTGTCACAATAATCTGTCAGTAACAATGCTGCTTCTGAGGCTTTCAGTACAGCATTATCACTAGCAAAAGGCATACTTCCATGTCCTGGAGTTCCTTTGAATTTGAGCACTTTCCAAGCAGCACCTTTTTCTCCAGTGATAAAAATATATTTTCCAGGAGCTATTTTCATTCCACCAGATTCAGTTACTGAATACATTTTTCTTTTACCAATATTGATGATGTCTGGTTTATTTTCTATCATCCATTTTGCGCCGAACTCACCCCCTGTTTCTTCATCAGCAACAATTAGGAGGATGAAATCTCCCTTGGGTTGAAATTTCTCTTCGGATAATCTAGCAAAAGCACAAACTTGAGTAGCTACGATGAAAAGCATGTCTATTGCTCCTCTTCCCCAAATAGATCCGTCTTTTATTTCTCCTGCAAATGGATCAACGTCCCACTTTTCAGGTTTAGTAACCGGTACAACATCAACATGACTAGGACCAAAAATTAGACCTGGATGATTACCGACAGTCCCTTCAATTTTTGCAACAAGATTTCCTCTATTAGAAGCTGATTCGAAAATTTCACAATTTATACCTTTATTTTTAAGAAACTTCTCAATTGTTTTGATTGATTTCATCTCATTTCCTGGTGGATTAACACATTTATTTCTTATCAATTCTTGAAAAAGCTCAACAGCTTCATCTAGTTCATTAGATATGTCCTTTGAAGTCATTGGTTTCCAGATTGTTAATCAGTAATTAAATCTAACGGAGCTACATTTCTGACCAATCGTAACATTAAAAATCAAAATGCCATCATTAAATCCAAAGGTGGAAAAAATACACATAGAGAAACAAGAAGTAGAAGAAGTAGCGAATCTAATTCTAAACTCTAATTATCTAATTGTATTTACAGGGGCTGGAATAAGTACAGAATCTGGTCTAGCTGATTTCAGAGGAAAGAATGGTGTTTGGACAAGACGCGATAAAGGTTTACCTCCCCCTAAATCTAAACACTTTGATGAAGTAGATCCAAATGCAGGTCATCTAGCTATTCTTGAACTACAGAACTTAGGGTACATGAAATTTCTGATTTCTCAAAATGTTGATAATTTGCATTTAAAATCTGGAATTAAGCCTGAGTTAATAGCTGAATTACATGGAAATTACAAATTCATGAAATGTATCGATTGTGATGAACGATTTAGAAGAGATGACATAGGTTGGAATAGAGAGATTCATGGACGAGGGTTTAGAACCGAGGAACAACAACCGAATCAACCTATTTGTCCTCAATGTAAAGGAAGATTAATCTCATCAGTTATTAATTTCAACGATCCTATGCCAGAAAAGGAAATGAGAATATCAAAGGAGCATACAAATAAATGTGATTTGATGATTGTTGTTGGTTCTAGTTTAGCAGTTCAACCAGCATCTGGTTTTCCAAATAAAGCTAAGAGGAATGGAGCAAAACTAGTGATAATCAATATTGATCCAACTCCTTTAGATTTAAAAGCTGATATCAAAATAGAAGTTCCTGCAGGGGATTTCTTAGCTGAAGTTCTTAAAAAGATCAATGAATCCAACTGATAGTTTTTGATAATATATT
>CAZPXJ010000152.1:0-7324 GCA_964590855.1 uncultured archaeon | reverse complement strand
TCTGAAGCTGATACACACTCATTACACATCTCTGGAACAAGAAATTCTGGATTATTAGGACTAATTACTCCATAGTTCATCTCTTTAAGACAACCCATTGTTCTTACGCACATATCATTAAGAACCCCTATTAATTGACCTAACATTCCTTCAAAAATTGAACTAACACCCCAATAGAGTGCACGGTTCAATTCGTTTTTTCCTGGTTCTGTGATCTCAAGAAAGGTTTTGTATCCTTGACCTGGTATAGATTTAGTTGCGATAAATTCGGATTTTTCTAACTTATCAAAAATTGCGTAGAAAGAACTCTCAGGTTTATTTGCAATGGTTTCATGTTTGTTACGTAAAACGGAAATCATCTCACCTTTATACACAGGTTCAGAGGATCGGTTCAGTATTTTTAAAATCTCTAGTTCTATCCAATTAACAGAAAATACTGTCATTATCCTCTTGTCATCTTTTGATATGTCGACTAATATAGTTTCGTCTTCGTCAGATTGAGTCATAAGAACACCTATTGAGAGATTAGAACATACAATATAAAACTTATCTAATAGAGTGGAATAGAAAAATAGGAAAAGAAAGAAGTTTTACTTCCTTTGTTTTCTTTTACGGATTACTACAAGAGCTCCAATTGTAAAAACACCAGTTAAGGCCCATAACACTTGCATTGGACTTTCTGTTGTATATCCTAGATAAGATAGTTCAATTGTACTATTGACTGTTGTATCATTATCATAGAAATGCTCGTAGTATCTTTTGGTTAAGCCATCAGCAGGATCAATATCCATGTCAACAAATAGAGTATATTCATTTTCGGTTATTGTGAAATTTACGTTAAATAGTCCTAGGGGACCATCAGTAACATTGAACAGAGTAGTTTCTGCTTCAAATTCTTCACGAATTGTAACATTTGTTACACCTTCATCTTCCAATTTGTACATATGCCAGAATAGAGGAAAACCTTCACCTGTGTATTTGTTTCCATCAACTTTTACACTAGCGTAAACTTTCTCCAAGTCTTCTTCAGATATTGGTCCAGGATATAAATCATCTTTTAATGTAACTGTAAAATTAACATTTAATGGAATATCTTCATAAAATTCTACTGAATCAGTGACATTCCAAGTAAAAGTACCATCCTTTACCATTAGATCGGAGTAATAGAGTCCATCAACTTCTTGTGCAGTTGCGAAGTTTGTCGCAAAGGCAAACATTAGTATTACAACTAAGCTTAGTTTTATAGCTTTTTTCAAATTATTTTCACCTAGTCTAATTACAGCTAACTTACGAATTACATAAGTTTTTTTAAAGTTTACCCTACAGATAAAATTTGAAAGTTCTAGTTTCCTACTCAATTTCTCTCACAAATTAGGTTTTAGATTCATGAATAATGGAAATTTAAACGAGAATTTACTTTTAAAGATTCAAAAAATTATAGGAATTCAACTGTTTTTAAATGAAATCATGGGAAGTGTAAGAATTGCAAGAAAAGAGTTAGAGTTTACCTTCTATTCTTGCTATAGCATCACTGTCTTCTAGTTCTTTTGCAATCTCCAAAGCTTTTGCTAGATACTCTTTTGCTTTCTCTGTTTGAGTGAAAAGGAAAATATTTCCTATTTTTTCATATATTCTCATCAAACAAACATCATTTTCTAATTCCTGACAAAGTGAGATAACTGTTTGATAGTCAGCATAAGCTTTTTTCTCATCATTTAGACTCTTGATATCAGCTATAATCTCTCTGAATATTCCTTCATAGTAAGTATTATTTCGCTGAGAAGCAATTTCACCCCCTTTAGTAGCATAAGAAGAAGCTAATTTTTGGTTACTCTCTCTGATACAAGTTGCCACTTGACGATATTTATACATCATCATGCTATAGAAGAGAGTATCATCTGATTCTTCTTCGATTATCGACTGGATTACTTTCTCTAATTTCTTTTCAAGTTTATCTACTCTCTTCATATTGTTATTATGTAAGGCAAGTAGTTGAGAGCCTAGAAAATTGTAATAGGAACTATTGACGCTTCCTTCTTTGAGATAAATATCTCCAACCTCTTCATATAATTTAGAATACTCTAGCATGTCTGTATCGCTTAATCTTGTCAATTTATTTTCATCACAGATGTATTCAGTTTCATCAACCGTTCTTTTTTCTGTTGATATAAGTTTTAATTGTTTTTTCTCTATTTGATTAAGGATATCAACAATTCCAGTACTTGTGTAAATTTCGAAAATCTTCTTTGTCCCAGGAGTCTCTTCTAATGGCTCTGGTTCTGGTAATTTAAGAGAGTGCAAAATAGCTCTTCCTCTTTTGAGCTGAGTTTGAGCATATTTGAAAGCTGTTTGAATGTCCTTCGTTTCAGGTAAGTCAGGAACATTTTGAGCACTGATTCGAGATTTATTTAAATTTTCAACAGCCTTTCTAAAATCTTTATTAACGATATTTATTAATCCCATACGATATCTGATCAAAGCAGCTGTTTTATGATCAGAAAGATTTTCAAAAAATCCAATATTTTCCTCATAAAGTGAGTAAGTTTGTTCCTTCTCAGAAACAAAAAGACAATGAGCTAATTCTATAGAATTTTCTGCATAATAATCCTTCTTACCAAGTTCGTTCGCTAGTTCCCTAGCTTGGTTGAAAACCACTGCAGCATCTTTTAGATCAAAATGTTTTAAATTTGTACCAAAAGCAGAAAGGCTCAATAAATGAAGATTCTTATCTTCAGATTTTCTAGCCTCACTTACTGCTAAAAGGTAAAACTCTGTTGCCTCAGAATGTTTGTTTTCTGATGATAGTAAAGTAGCAATTAAAGATGAGATTTTTGCAGTTAGGTAATGGGCATCAAGTCTTTTACCAACACTGAGGAGCTCAGAAGCTCGATTAATTACACTCAGAACTTCTCCTTCCTTAGCTTGTTCAATCAATTCATTATAGTTATTTTCCAATTGTTCTGTTTCATCAACAATTTTATCGTCATAGGTAATGATTACATCAGATCCAGCGATACCCATTTCATCGTTCTCTGGAATCTCTTCCAAACCCTCCTCCATGTCATCCATCACTTGCATATCGAGCTGAAATTCGTCCATATCATCTAGATCTTCATATTCTTCTTCCTCAAGATCTTCAATACTTCTTTCTTCATCCATTGTATTCACAATAGTTTTGTTCTAGTAATTACTTGAGTAGAAATCATTCTTATACATTTCCCTAGTTTTCAAAAGAAATACCAAAAGAAGGAAGAAAATAAATATGTTTATTATCCTTTTCTTCGCTTAAACTTGAACATGACAATGTAAATTACTCCTAAAGCCATCAAAGAAGGAAGGGAGTAATCAATAGTTGTAATCGTATTAGTAGTGGTACCAGGAGTTGTAGGATAAGTATAATATCCAGCAGCAGCTAACCATTCTTGTGCCTTTTCAATACTACATTCATACTGAAAACCATCGTAATAGTAATAGGCAGTAGATGGATAGATAACGCTGTGACACATAAAATATTGTCCATCGTGGAGATATTCATTCATCGCTGATCTGTTTATGGCATAAGTTATAGCTTTACGAACTGCTACGCCTTTGTTATACTCTTCCTTACCAACTTCAGTGAGATTGTAGAAGTTATTTGTGCTACCAATAAATGGACGCCTCAAGTTAAAAGCCATAAACGTAAGATAAGATTGTAACATATTTTGAACGTCAAATCGCGCATCTTGTTGGCATTGCTCTCGTTCTGTTGGGAATGCTGTCAGATCAGTCCATTCTAGATGACCTGCTTTGAATTCAGCTAGTTCAGCAGAGATGTCAGGAATAACTCTGATAACAACATTGTCGATATCTAAGTACTGTGTTTCACCGTTCTTAGAACCAATATTCATCCAGTATGGACTCTTTGTAAGTACTGTCTCTGAATTTGGAATAGAGTAATTAAACATGTATTTCCCGCATCCGAAGGCGGAGGTACTAAAACTAACCCAAGGATCACTGTCAACCATCTCAGGATAAAAACCAACACATTCAACTCCCCCAGCTGTATGTGAGATAGTTCCATCTGTAGAATTCAAGAAGAATTCAGGTAGAACATTCCAGGGGAGTCTCGCCCAAAAATCTGTATAACTTTCGATTTCTGGAGTGTCTGGATTTCCATCAATATGTATGTGAAAAGCTAACTCATCTACTGAATCAACATAGCAATCAGAGATCCATTCATGATAAGTAGTATCTTCACTTACTATTGGATTACTCCAAGCTAAATATGTAAAGACTGCATCCTTAGCTGTCACTTGTTGATTTGTACCATTGCTGAATTCATCGTACTTCAAGCCCTTCATCAAATCAACATCCATTATAGTATCTAAGGGAGGAGAACCTGCTGTTCGTTCTGTTACATTATAAGAAGGGTTCCAAAAAATGTTGTCACGTATATAGAATTTGAAGTGATTATCACTTACTTGTTCCCAATTATAAACCAACCCAGAATTTGTAGGTACTAAATTAGGGCTAAACTGTACTATTGGTTCTGCCATCAATTCTGAAATAAGTTTACTAGATGTATCATCAATGAATAACGGGTTCAATTCTCGCCAATTTACATCAGCTACCCGAAATTCCTCTAAGGACACTTGATTCTCATGAAAGCCGTCATAGTACATATATGGCAAGGAATTTGCAATACCCAAACTTATGTCGTATCCTTTCAAATTAGCCCATGTTCCAACATAGCTTCTGGGAGCAAACATTGGCATGAGTGGAAGAATCTTATCCATCATGAGTATTTGCCATTCTACATATTTCTCTCTTCTTTCTACAGGATCAGTTATACTTACACCTAGATTCTGGAGGTACTCACTTTCGTCATTATAAGGTATGCTAGGACCTAATCCAAACATATTTAGTGAGCCATTTTCAGTATAAATATCTCTCAAATCAGGTGATGCTCCTCCCCCCGATAATCCAATGATTACTAAATCAAAATCATATGTAAGTAGAATAGTTCCTACAAATACAGACCATTCTTCTACTATTACGTCTACTTCAATTCCTATTTTTCTAAGATCTGAAGCAATGTACAATCCATAATCTGGTCGGACTCCTCCCCCACTTGTCTTGAAAACCAAATGAGCAATTGTGGGGGTATATGCTGCTTGAGCAATCTGAGTTCCGACTTTTGACGAGCTTATAAACAAACCAATAATCATGAATACAAGAAATATCTTCTTTTTTCGATACAACTTAACCAATATTAAGATTTATATTCAATTTATAAAAGGATTTGCTCGAGACGTTTTTAAGACATTTTGACTTTTCCTTTCAAAGTATTTACCCACAGGTCTAAATCGCTTATGAGCCAAGCTATTGAGTCTTCTTTGCCACTCATATTTGTAAAATGAACTTTTAGTAGATTTCTCGATTTAGTCTTCTTCAAATGGCTTCTAACAACCTCAATCTTTGTTATTAGATTTAAGGGAATGAGAAAATCTTTCTTAGGTAAATACATTCCGAAAAAAAGTTCATGTTCAGTAAGTAGCAACAAGCCATTTCCTCTAACTTGTCCTAATCCTAAAGATTCTTGTCCAAAAGAATTTGCAGAGCTAGGTCCCAAAGTTATCTTTGTAGTATCAAATTTATTTAAAATCTCTGTTTTTCTTTTTCTAAACATGATTTCACTTTTCCATTTTACTAATAGTTTGATTAATAAGATCTATAATAGGTTTAGAATGAGTATTCTTATTTGTTTTCAAATCCAGCAACTCTGAATTCTTCATTGATTTAGAGATTTCCTGAGTTGACTCAGTAGCATGAAACTTGTCTTCACTCTCGTCAACAACAATCACTTTATTTTCAATACCTACATAGATATCACTGAAGTTTTTCTGGGTAAGAGGTTTTGTAGATTTTTTCCATTTACCCGGATCAGCTTCTCTTACTAATCGTGCACTTTTAGCTGCATGCTCTTCATCTTCAGCTGTACGAATTGCCCACCAGCTACCAATTTTTTGGACTATCGGATATAGCCATTTTGGAAAAATTGCCAGCATAATCTTTATCGATTGTGGTATTGGAACTTTAACTATAGGACCAATAAATATAGAAAGAAAAGGATTGATTTTTTTATTTTGTATTAAGTAAGCTGATAACATTGAACTGAATGAAGTAGAGAGTAAAATTACTCTCTCTTGTTTAATATCTAAAGTAACTAAAATATCATGAATATCGTATGCAAATCTTTCAAGTGTGAATTGTGCTGATTTAACAATTTTGCTTGAACCCTTTTCTCTTGTTTCTATATAGACAATATCAAATTGATCTTTTGCTTCCATTAAAACAATATCCCATCCAAGCACATTAGAGCCCCAACCTGCTATTAGTACGAGTATATAAGGATCTTTAATTGCAGAATTAGCAGATGTTTGGAGTATTCTTAATTTTGAACTATCAGAAACCTGAATATAAGAAATTTCAGCTATCTTCTCATACTCAGCTAATGCAAGAAGGTCGAACCTTGTCATTTTCTTTTTCTTACTCATACTGTATGCTTTAATTAGTAGAATTTAAATTTTACATCGAAATGGTAAAAACTTAAAAGAAAGAGAGTACTTTTGAAATCATGATTTTTGATGCAATTATTCTTGCAGGAACAAGTGAAACAGATAAAGATCTCCTTGAAAGAGAAAATGTCCCCTCAAAAGCATTTCTTAAACTGGACGACAGAACTTTTTTGGATCACCAAGTTGAAGTTCTAAGTCAAGTAGAAGGAGTACGCAATATCTATATTAGTGGAATGTCAAAGAAGAAGTGGAAAACAAAACTTCCGGCTCCTGTTATTTTTGATGAATTTGAAGGAGATATCATCACTAAGTTAAGACATTTTAGAAGTGATATCTTTACTCCAGAAACAGAACCCGATTATGTAATAGTAATATCTAGTGATGTTCCATTGATAACTAAGGAAGGAATTGAAAGGTTCAAAGAAAAATGTGCTCAATCAACAGGTGGTGAGTTGAAAGCACTCTATTATATGTGTTTGGTTGAACAAAGCGTGATGATGAGTAAATTCCCAACTTCAAATAGATCCTACTTGAAAATGAAAGATGTGACTTGGTGTACAGGCGATACAATTTTAGCTAAACCCTCAATTATTGAAACTCATGGAGAAGTTCTAGATCAAATCTTGAATAATAGAAAATCAATCTTCAAGTCTCTTTTAGTTCTAAGTCCTATGACTGTAATTAAAATATTATTCAGAAGATTGAGTTTAGATGGGATGAATGATGCTATTAACAAGTATCTGTTTAAGCAACCAGATTCTTGTCTA
>CAZPXJ010000151.1:0-7445 GCA_964590855.1 uncultured archaeon | reverse complement strand
TATCGGTTCAGGTACAGATGTGGCAATAGAAGCTGGAGATATAGTTCTTGTTAAGGATGATCTTCGGGATGTTGTTACAGCAATTGATCTAAGTAAGAAAACAATTCAAAAAGTCAAAATGGGTCTATTTTGGGCATTGTTTTACAATTCAGTAAGTATTCCTATTGCTGCAGGTATCCTAGTTCCAGTAGGATTTCTTTTACCAGCTGTATTAGCTGGGTTAGCAATGGCACTTTCATCAGTATCTGTAGTGTTGAATTCACTTCTACTAAAAAGATATAAGAATCCTTTTGCCAAGAAATAGCAAAAGGTCTAGTATTGAACTTCTGTGATTCTATCTTTAATACTCAAAGAGTTTAAGTTAATATCAGTTTTTCCTAAAATCCTAACCATAGTTCTATAACATAGAACCATCACTATGTAGATAAATATGATTGCTGCCAATCCATCAAATACTGAAGCTGAGATTTGGAATTGATACCCCATTAACATCTCGAGAAATTGATAAGATTGTATAAATGATCCTACCATCAGTAGCAATTTAAAGACTGAGAGTATAACCAAAATAACAATAGAGAGAGTCTTTACTACTGAATACATGTGTGTATTTTTCTTTATAGAATCTAATGTAAGCAAAATAATGAAGACAATTAACATGATAGAAGATGCTTCATAAAGAAACATCGAAATGCTGGAGATTACTTTGTAACCAATAGAAGAACCAGGATAGGCTATAAGGTTATAGTAGTTTTGTAAAATCGAACCTATACCAGATATACTCTGGAAAATCAGTGCAATCCCAACCATTGGTAAAAGTCTACTTCTTTCGCCTAATAAGTCACTAACGTAATTTTTTAAACTATTACCAATAAATAAAATTCCAAGAATCATAAGTACTAATACTTCTATAGTTTTGACTACTGTTATACTATAAAATATTGTTTCACTTGAAAGATTATGAGAGATGAAAAGATACAACCTGAAAGCAAAATTTGCCATCATGCTTAAAGCAATAAGTATGATTCCTGTAATTAGTAAACCGTTAGCCTTGTTCTTATCTTCAGAATGCTGTTCATCGGAAGTCTGTTGTATGTGTTTTCTTATCAGGAGTAAAGTTACCAGAATGGTTAATATAAGGTAGCTGACACTATATACTGATAATATAGCATCAAATGACGACCCAGTTATTTCATTTATATAAGTAGTTAAAAATACTCCATTAATTCCTGCTTTCAGTTTACTCATGAAATAATTATTCTCAATCAAGTAAAACATGAGAAGGATGACAACAATGCTTTTGAACAATTTCAAACTCAAAAAACTGGTGTCCTTATTTTGCAAGGAATCACTCTTGATTTTGGAATTAAACATCTCAATACCTATTATGATTATAGTCAAATAGATAGAAATTGTTTTTACAGCTTCAATTAGCTGAATTACATTAGTCATCGGAGAATAAGGATCTACAAATAGGTACAAATAATAACTAGAATCAAGTACATAATCGTTAATAATGCTAAGTATAATATTGATCGTGGTAGTACTGAGATAGATCAAAGAAATTGTTTGTCCTGTTTTCCTGACTACTTCACTGCTTTCTCTCAAGTAGTTTGAGAAACACACACATACTAAGAAAATTGCCATTATCAGATGTATAACACTTTCTACTGCTCTACTTACAATCAACATCGTATCATAATCTGAACTAACAGCTCCACTAAATAACAGAATATCGTAGATGTACATTGCAAAATTAACTAGAAACCAACCCAGCAACAAAAAGCGAAAATTGATGATGCTATTCCTAAGATTGGGACTTTTTTCATCTTTTCTCAATCCCAGTAGGGGGCACAATAATAAGATATATCCGCCAAAGCTAAATATATTACTGGAAAAAGCGATATTTCTTATTAGTTCATAATCTACACTCGAATAGGGATTATATTCGACATAAACTGCAATAGTCAGAGCTGCTGAAACCATAAATAAGAAACCAGCTATCACAAAACAATATCCGATTAATGAGTTGTTTTTTCTTTTATCCTCATAAGATGATTTCTTAAGATTAGAAAAACCAATAATTAAAAAGGGTATAAAGAAAAACATTCATCCCATATAGCTTCTACTATATAAACCGAAAAATAATAAATCTGTTATATCGGATGCAATCCACCACGATTCGTTAGTAAAGGCAAATAGTAAAATCAAAAATGAAATTCCTTCAAAAATGCTATAAGTTTCTCCGACTTCTCTCAAATTCATTTTAATCACTTAACTTGTAAGTTAAATGTAAAGAATGTTAAAAATCTTCCTCAAAAATATTTGAATTTCTTTATCATACTTTCAGACATTTATTAACGTTATTAACTCGCAAAACAATAATTAGAGTGTTTATGCGTAAGCTATATGAGTGTCTCAACATTTAGTTTTGTAATGATAAGTATAGCTCTAGATTTAGCAAACAAACAGAAGAAGACCTTTATAGATTATATCGGTTCTATTAGTTTCCCTTCTGGTTATTTTGCACATTTACTTCCAGGGCTAGATTATACCACTTTTCTTCCTTTTATCAGACTTAAACCAAATAGACTATTCTTTATTTATTGGCAACCTCACTCAGATAAATCTCTAACTTTAGATTATCTTGCTGACTTGCGTTCTCGACTGGTTCACAAATACTATGTTGGTGATGTCATGAAGGTAGATGAATATTACATTACCGAATTCAAAGATAAAGAAATCTCTTTCATATCAGGATCTTGGAATAATCCAACTGAACGAGTAAAGGGAATCTTTGAGCTAATCGCTTTCAAACACAACGAATTTCTCATCTTAATAGATATTTCAACAACAGATAAAGAAATCAAGGGAAAATCGATGCAAGAATTAAGAACAATCAGAAATTCTTTAGAATTAATATAAGGTGAAATTATGGCGCTTATCATCAACTGTTGGCAACATTTATATATTCCTCAGCCAAGTTTTGCAAGAAGAAAAAAATTAGGAGTCTCCTGAATGAAGATTAATAAGAAATGGATAGTTTTTATTTTTGTCTTTTCAATTGTACTTACCTCAATACCTCAAAAAACATCTGCTCTCATCACTTATGCAGAATACGGTCCTAATACTGTTCAAGGTAGTAACGGTGAGTATGTGATGGTTTTCGTACAAGATACAATTTCAAATGAAGTTTCTATTGAACAATCAATTAAGTCTCGAACAATGAGGAAGCTCCCTACAGAATTTCAGATAGAAGAGATAAATGATACTGTGATTCTATCTGAAACTTTTGATTTCAACGGGACTTCTTATTACACTAACCAAACTGATGTAGTCTATTTGGATGGAGTATCTTACTTGTTCATTGCAGCTCATGATCAAACTACTAATAATGTTACATTCTTTGGAATGGCTTCAGAAAATAATGGTGTAACATGGGGAGAACTATCTCGAGTTTACAACACATCAGTTATTTATTCTGATTCTACATACTATAATTTTGATGCCTCATATAAAGGAAATGACTTGATTCTGGGTTATACCTATGGTGCTGAATTAAATGTGAGTGGAACAATATTCTACGTTGATGTAGCAGATGTTCTAGAAATTGATCCAGATACATTAGAAGTTACAGATATTACCTTTGTTTCAGGAGGTTTCGGGAAAGACTTTGAATTTTACAATCACAATGGAGATATTCTCGTTATTTATTCAGAAGAATCTGGATTATCCAGTACAGTTCAATTTGAAGAACTGGATGCTTCTTATAGTGTCGTTAGTACAATAGCCAATTTTGAAGCACCTAATAATGAAGAGTTAGTGATGAAGCCAACTGTTACTTACTGGTTAGACAGATTCTACATGATTGCTCAAGATAATCTTACAGATATAGTGGATGAAGATCAGGGTATTATCAAAACAGAATCTTTCTTGTGGGGTAAATCTTTCAAAGTAACTCAAGGTATGTTTGGTCTTGAAGCAGTCTCAGGATCAGTACAAGACCATATTGTAATTAAAGATCAAGACAATTTTGATGGTTATTATCGTCGAGAACCGAGTCTTACTGTTTATGAAGACAGATTATTTCTAACCTTTATAGTTGGTAGAGGATCTAGATTTGGTGGAAGAGGCTTACCTCAAGCTGCGTTTGCATTTTCAGCTGATGGTGATACTTGGACTAATAATTTCCTAGGTGAATACAGTTTATTTATGAACTTGGGAACATACTTTGTTATTGGAACAGTTGGACTATTCGCGGTTGTATATCCATCGAATTTAGTTTATACAAAAAGAATGAAGGGTAAAAAATAACCCTTCTATTTTAGTTTTTATTTCAAAATCATGGCTAATGGAATGTTCAATTCACTTCTAATAGTATTAGGTTTTTGTCTACTCGGACTACCCATAATCCTGATTTCTGTTACAACAGCTCCTCCGGGTATTGATGACTTCAACAGCTCAATAATTATCAACACAATAGATGGAGATGCTCAAAGTTCAATTCTTATACACGAAACCGCAAAAATCAATGGAAGTACACCAGATTATTGGGATGAAATCTCAGGATTACCACAAATTTCTTACCTTAACAATATTTCTCAACTGATTATTGAGGAAATAGATTTCATGGGTAACGTTTCAACACTGGATTACTATGGTTTGAGTAAGGAAGTTCATCTGTTTGAATTAGAAATGACCATTAACGCAGCTCCTTTAACTGCGGCTAGTGCAAAAGAATCATATTTAGATATTTTTAGTGGTTCTAATGGGAGTTTCTATACATGGATGTGGGCATTAGACGATTGGAATGCATCTCATGTAAGTCAACCTAACTATCCTTCACCAAGTATAAACGACACTTTAGATCAGATCTATTCTATTGAGGTCATAGATTACGAGATAACTGTAGATTTCTTAGCAAACATAGAAATTGATGGAGTTCAAATGACAACTCAATTTTCTAGATTAATATACATAAACGATGTAGGTCAAGTAGTATTCTTTTTATCTGATGAGACTGAGTGGAGTATAGTTACTTAATCTCATCACTTTGGAAGATGTTCTATGGAAAAAGAATGGCGTTTGTTAAATCTTGGGGAACAGAATTGGTTAGATACTCAAGCAATTTACCATGCTTTAGCTTCGGTTCAAAGTGATATTCAAACTCCAAATACTCTAATTTTGATTTGGCCAAACCAACCTTTAGTCTGTATTGGATTGCATCAAATGCTGGACCAATCAGTTGAGTTGGAATATATAAAGTCTGAAGAACTACCTTTAGTTCGTAGAGGAACAGGCGGAGGTTCTGTATATCTGGACAGTAATCAGATCTTCTACCAAATTATCTGCAAGAAAGCTGATTATAACCAAAATCTGCGAGACTTCTATGAATATTTCTTAGCTCCTACTGTGGCTACCTACAATGAATTTGGGATAAATGCAGAATATTCTCCTATTAATGATGTAGTTGCAGAAGGCCGCAAAATCAGTGGTAATGGAGCAGTAACATATGATAATTCAAGAGTTTTAGTTGGTAATTTTATTTTCAAGTTTCCTTCAACAGAGATGTCTAAAATCCTGAAAGTTCCTGATGAGAAATTCAGAGATAAAGTTGCAAATTCTTTAGAAGAAAGAATTGGTAGTTTTGATTTCTTCTTAGATGTTGTACCCTCTAAAGAAGAGGTGATTAAGAAGTATATCTCTCTTTTTCAGCGTTATCTAAATGTCATCCTTGTCGAAGGTTCTCTGCTAGAGGAAGAAAAAGAAAAACTTGTAGAAATAAAGGAAATGTATCAAAAACAAGAATGGCTTTATTATGTTGAAAAAGATAGATCAGACTTATTTCAACAGAAAATCAAAGGAGATACCTATTTCGCCTTTTCAGAGAGGAAATTCCCAGGGGGTTTAGTGCAGCTTTTTATCCATTTTGATGAAAGAAAAATTGCTGATATAGTATTATCGGGAGATTTCTCTTTATCCCCACCTTATATTCTAGAAGAAATACAGAAATCTCTGATAGGAGAAGAAATTATACAAAGTTCAATTCAATCTACATTGAAACGTTTATTCAAGTCTCGAAATATAGATTTACCAGGTATTTTTCCAGCTGATTTAGCAGAACTTATAGTAGAAACTTACTCAAAAATTAGAAAATGAAGTTTAAGGTTTTTTGAAAGTAAGGATATTTTCTTTTTGCATAACGTTATACAAACCGAAAATTATTTTGTCTACATTCATCTCAAGAGAATAGCCCATTTCTCGAAATAACTCGATTGTATAATCTACAGTATTGACTTCGTTTTTATCTACAGTAGCATTCCCAATTACAATGGAACAAAATTTACCAGATTTGAGAACTCTATCCATCTCTTGATAAGCATTTATCAAATCACTATTATAAAGATCAACTTTAGTTTTTCCTGTCCCCCTAACACCTATGAAATCTTCCTTAATCTCTTTGGTATCATACCCGAGAGCTTCAAGAGCATGTTTATCATTTTCTACATAATTTAGAGCAATTGAATAAGGTGGAGAACAGATAATCCCATCTATTGAGGAAGAATCAACATCAAGTTTCTTAGCATCACCCAACCTAATTTCTACTTCACCAAGATCTAGTTTGTTCTCAGATACTATTTGTTTATAATCTTTCAAAGATTTTATCATTTTCTCAGAATTTTTCAAGAATGAATCTGTAAAATTCTTCTTCCTCCTTCTTGCTCTATCGCTGTGAGCAATCAGTCCTGCAACTTTGTAGAAATTCATTACAATGGGATCTTGAATACTGTTTATTAGATGTTCAATTTCCTTGATTTCTTTTTCAGGTTCGTATTCGGAGTAGATATTTTGTATGTCTAAGAAAACATTTTCGAATTTATCTTGAATATTGTCTAGACTTTGAAATGCATGAGTTTTTGCTCTAGAAACTCGAGTACAAACTTCAGAAACATCTATCCCAATGCAGTTTACACCTAATATTTGTGCTTCTAGAGCAGTTGTGCCACTACCAATAAAAGGATCTAAAATCGTTTCTCCTGGTTGAATTCTCATAACATTTAACAAAGCACGTATCATTTGTGGATGGTATTTACCTTTGTAAGGGTAAAACCAGTGAGTCAAATATTGGTTGATTGATCGTGTTACATTAGCCTTAGTTATTGTTGAATATAATGTTTGTTTACTATTAACTGTTTCAAAATAAGCAGTTCTATTTGTAAAATCGCTTTCATTAGGAATGTTTGAAACATTTATATTTCTAAGATTCTTACCTAATTTATATTCTATACCAAATGCTTCTAGTTCCTTTCTTGCTAAAACCAGTTCGTAAATGAATTGAACATTCCAAAAGAGTTTGGTCAATTCCTTTATTTCATTGCTAGAAGACATTTATCAAACCTAACTATTATTTCCATTCTTAAGCAATATTTTAAACTTATTTCTCAACC
>CAZPXJ010000150.1:0-7499 GCA_964590855.1 uncultured archaeon | reverse complement strand
CTTTCTTTTTTCCATACTCCCGTTCTTTTCCCCTTTCGACCTTCCCACCAAATAATTGGGCGATCATTTGATGGCCATAACAAATTCCCAACACTGGGACTTTAACATCTTCGAAGAACTCTTTAGGTAATTGAGGTGATTCTTCGTCTAAGATATTTCCTGGTCCTCCAGAAAGAATGAATCCAGAATAATCTGGAGAAGGTTCGTAGATTATTTCAGCATAAACCCCCAAATCTCTAATTCTTCTAGCTATTAAGTGACAGTATTGACCTCCGAAATCGAAAACACCGATTTTATCCATTTTATCACCAGTTATGTTATGAATTCTTGCAAACGTCTTTGACCCATTGCCATTTTTATTTCACGCGCAATTCGTTTAGCCATACTCATCTCTTCATTGAATAGCATTTGCGAATATGGGGAGCCACCAGTATACAAAGTTGTTCCTGCAACAATTCTACTTGTAAACTCGAAAGCAATAATTTCTTCCGAAGTTAAGGCCAGTTCGATGCAAAATGGACCAATTAAACCTGGTGGAAAAAGTTTCAAGGATGCTTGTTTCAACTTATCTCCAGATTCAAGTATCTGGGGTAACAAAGATTCTCTGGCAATAAGAGGTTGATTCCCCACTACTTTGTATGATGGATCAATAGTGTAATTGTTTTGAGACAGTCTTCCTAAAGCATCTGCATTAGTTTCGTAACGACGGTCAATCCCAAGCATCTCCACTCTATCATAAATAACTGAATAGAAATAGTGAGGATACATTGTTACACCAATGATATATTCTTGGATCTGAGCATTCTTGACATCTGAATTAGAGATTTTATCTTTATGAATCAAATCACTGAGTTTTTGCTCATATTCCTCAAACGATGAACAAAGAAAATATCCTAATCCTCCCATAGCTCCAGGGAATTTGACTATTACTAGTTCATCAATATTCTTAGGTTCCAACGTTCTAGGAACTCTTATTCCAGCTGCTTGTAATAATTGCTGATTCTTTTCCCTATCCATCTCCCATATCATCCCTTCTCTATTACCAAACATAGATATAGGGATTTCTCTCAGTTTTTCACCCAACATTGCGATAAGGGTGCCATGAGGGATGAAAATTTCTTGAGCATCTGGAGTAATATTAAGTAAATCTTCATATGAATCAAGAATAACTATGTCATTAGCAACTGGATATCTTTTGTAAAGACTATCTCTTCCTTTCAGACAATACACTTTGGTATTGAAGTTTTCTTGTTTAGCTCCATATAATATTTGAAGTGCTGAATGACTTCCTATTGTCGAAATTATCACCATTGTTCACCTCGATTTTTTGTTGATTTTTTTAATTCTTTAGTCTCTTCTTAGTATATGAATTTCTAATTTTTTATCGTAATCCTTTGAAGCGGGGAATCAGTTCATTTTTAATGAGATTTTTCATTGTTAAATCAAGTTACAATATACTGCAACCTATTTTGTTCAACTGCTCGTTTTATCTCCATTCCTACTCTTTTTCCTGCTGAGATGGGTTCTCCCCAGTAGACAGCAGAATATTGACTCCCAATTCCCATGAAACTATTTGTACCTCCACCCATTCGCATAGATACATCAAATACAATGAATTCATAATTTTTAGTTATCATAGTTTGTAGAGCAAAGGGACCAATAATACCCGGAGAATAGAGTTTCTTTGTTGCTGCAACAAAGTTATCTGCCATTGGATAAACGTGTCTTAACATTGATTCTCTTAGAGTAACAGCATAATTGCCAATTTCTTTCATTTCCTCTTCAAATTCAAGCTTAATTTGTTGATTTGCAGGTAATCTAACCACACCATCTAAATCTGTAACGAAACGTCGATCAATTCCCATCAATTCTGTTCTATTGTAAATCGGTGAATAAAAAATATTGAAATTGAAAGTGACACCAGAAATAAATTCCTCTATAGAAGCTTGAGCGAGGTCTGATTTCTTAATAGTTCCACTTTCTATTCGTTTATTGAATTCCTCAAAGAAATCTTCCTTACTTTTTGCTACAAAGAATCCTCTCTCAACTTCTTGTGTAGCATGTGGGATTTTACATATCACAGGACATTCTATCTCTTCTGGGCTTTTGAAAACCTTAGGATACCTTATATTAGCTATGTCAAGAATTTTGTAATAGTTATGAGGACCAACTCTCTCTTCAACTTTAAGAAGATCTCTTGAACCAAATAAAGGGATTTGAAACTCTTTCTCAATTCTGTTAGTGTCACAATAAACAGCAAACGATCTGTTAGGGATGAAAATACAATTCTCCTCTCTTAGCTCTTCTTGAACAGAGTAGATATCCGAGAATTTGTCTAGGATGATCAAATTATCGATTATTCTATCATGTCTTGTGTAGGGTTCTTCTCTACCTTTTTCGCAGATGACTGTTGTTTTAAATCTTGTACGTTTAGCACCATCTAAAACATCTAGTGCAGAATGCGATCCAATAACGCCAATACTTATTTTTTCGTAATCGTATCCCTTTATTATGTCTTGAATCATTTTTATACCTTTCAATTTAATTTAGTGCCATAAGAGCTTTGAAATCTGTAAACTTGAGTTTAGTTGTTTTCTCCCAATGCCCTCCTATACCTGTCAAGATGATAATCTTTAGAGGTATTCCTTCACATTTATTAACAAGATTCACTAAAGCTGTTTGTGTCGCTCCTGAGCGAATGATGTCGTCAATAATAATTACTCTCTCGTTCTTTCTAATAAATTTCTCAGGAAAATAGAGTGTTTCAATTCGACTGGTGTTTGATGAAATTACATCTTCACTATGACATTCCATAGTCCCTACGGGTTTCTTTTTTCTTGCATATACACAATCAATGTTCAATAAATGAGCTAATGTCATGGCAATGGGTATTCCATCTACTTCAGCAGTAATGATTTTATCTACTTCTCGAGGGATGATTCCTTGTTGAATAGCTAAGAAAAGAATTGCTTTGAGTGCCTTTGAATCATTTAACAGATAAGTAATATTTACAGAAATAGATCCTTGTTCATCGGTCTTAATATCCAGATGTTTGTGAATGAGTTCTTTAATGGTTAAACCGAGTTCCTTGTTGTCAACTAGAACTTTCAACAAAGAATCTTTGAGTTTTGATTTAGGAATTGCTTTTCCATTGATATATCGTGAAAGATTTGCAACTGAAACTTCGATTTCATGCTCATGAAGGTATGATCTAAATGTTTCTAGTGTATCAAATTTCTTGAAAGCCATCTGAAGAAGATTTAGTGTCATAAGTTTTTCTTGAGAATCAATATAACTTTCTGGTGTGCTCGTGCTGGACATAATATCACTTGATTTTTATGATATTTTTTCGTAAGCTATTGAAAAAGATTTGCATTACTGTGCAATTATGGCTTATTGTATAAAAGCATTGTTTTTGAATGGTCCTTGTTGCAAAATAGGTGTTATTAATAGCAATATCCGGAAGATTTATAAATTAAAATCAAAGAGATTCTCAGTTTCAGAAAATCATTAATTTGCACAGTATTGCAAAAGGTGGAAATTTTGGGAAAATACTCTGGAAAGGCGAAAGATATAGAACTTCTGAATGAAAAGGAAGTCAAAATACATTTTCGAGATTCAATTTCTGCATTCGACGGGGAAAAAACAGAAGAGCTTTCGAATAAAGGTGAAATCAATTGTCGAACATCTGCAAAGATATTCGAAATTTTAAATGAATACGATATTGAAACACATTTTATTAGACGTATGTCTAAGAGAGATCTGTTATGTGAAAGAGTCGATATTGTTCCAGTTGAGATAGTATGTAGAAATATAACAGCTGGAAGCTTTTGCAGAAGATATGATGTAGAGCAAGGAGAAATATTATCACAACCATTAGTTGAGTTCTTCTTGAAAGAGGATAAGTTACATGATCCTTTGATTACTGAAGAGGCAGCTATCCTGATGAACTACCTATCGGGTGAAGATGCTACTATAATGAAAGCAGTTACTCTTGCAGTCAATCACATCTTAAAAAATGTATTCAGATTGATATCTCTAGAACTTGTGGATTTTAAACTCGAGTTTGGTAAAAACCATGAGGGAAAATTGATTATTGCAGATGAAATCTCTGCTGATACAATGAGACTGTGGGAAATTGAAACCGGTGAAATCAAAGATAAAGATAGATATAGGAAAGATCTTGGGGCTGTAATTCATCATTACGAAGACATCCTAAAACGATTGGAAACGATAACAAAAGTTCCAGAATTAGAATTTAGTACCGAATCTAATGTAAGGATATTTCTCAAGAAATCGGTTCTCGACCCAGCAGGACAGGTTACTTTGAGGTCATTAAAAAGGAATGAATATGAAAATGTCAAATCTGTAAGGCTTGGTAAGAGTGCAAGCATTGAATTTTCCACAGTACCTTCTAGAACACTTTACGATCAAACACAAGATATCTCCCAAAAAATTCTTTCTAATCCTCTAATAGAACAAACAGAGATAACCATGGATTATAAAGAAACTTCTCTAGAGAGGTGAACTAACTGAAAATAGGTATTACTAAGTTTCCTGGGACAAACAACGAACAAGATGTGGCAAAAGTTTTGGATTCTTTAGATATGCCATATAATTATATTTTTCCAAATGATGTAAATCTCCTAGAAGATGTAGATGCTCTTGTTATAGCTGGGGGTTTTTCTTATGGAGATTATCTTAGACCTGGAGCAATAGCTTCACAAACAAAAGTTGGGAAGAAATTGGATGATTATGTGAATAAAGGTCATTTTGTTTTGGGTATCTGTAATGGGTTCCAAATCCTTTGTGAATTAGGAATATTACCAGGAATACTTACTACAAATACTTCTACTAAGTTCATTAGTAAATGGGTAAATGTCTATATACAAGAGAACCCGTCTAAACTACTTAAAGGGATGGGAGAAAAGAAAATTAAGATACCGATAGCTCATTTTGAAGGCAGGTATTATGATGAACCAACAAACATTTTGAAATTGAAAAAAAATAAACAAGTAGCCTTTCAGTATTGTAATGGAAAACAAGAAATAACAGTTGATTGTAATCCAAATGGTTCTGTAGAAAATATAGCGGGTATAACTAACGAATCTGGAAATGTTTTAGGTTTAATGCCTCATCCAGAAAGAGCAAGTTTTAGTTATTTGGGATCTGATGATGGGAGAATTATTTTTGAAAATCTTAAAGGGGCATTAAAATGCTAACAGTTGAAGAGTATGGTACAATTAAAACGGTTCTAGAACGAGAACCAAATGATGCGGAAATTGCTGTTTTTGAAGCTATGTGGTCAGAACACTGCTCCTATAAATCTTCAAAACGTTGGTTTCATTTGTTTAAGACAGATGCTCCATATCTAGAATTAGGTATAGGTGAAGGAGCAGGACTGATTAATCTTGGAGATGATCTATTACTTGGTCTGGGGTTAGAGAGTCATAATCATCCCTCCGCCATTTCACCTTATGATGGCGCAGCAACTGGTGTAGGTGGGATTATTAGGGATATACTCTCACAAGGTTGTAGGCCAATTGCTTTATTGGATTCAATTAGGTTTGGAGAACTAGAGTCACAGCATTCACAACATCTGTTTGAAAATGTTGTACGAGGAATCTCATTTTATGGAAATTGTTGTGGGATTCCTACAATTGGAGGAGAAGTGGAATTCGCACAACCATTCGAAGAAAACTGTCTTGTCAATGCAATGTGTGTGGGTGTTGTAGAGAAAAACAAAGTGATTAGGAGCATAGCATCTAAACCTGGGAGTTTCTTTGTACTGTATGGATCATTAACTGGAAGAGATGGAATTCATGGAGTATCTTTTGCTTCTAAGGATTTAAGTGATAAAAGCGAGCAAGATAGACCAGCTGTTCAAATAGGTGATCCTCTGATGGAGAAGGTTCTCATCGATGCAACACTTGAACTCGTTCAAGAAGAATTGCTAGAAGGGTTACAAGACTTAGGTGGAGGAGGTTTAAGCTGTGGTGTAACTGAGATGTGTTCTCGTGGAGGAACTGGAGCTCTGATTAGGTTAGAAGATGTCCCCCTTAGAGCTAAAGATATGGAACCATGGGAAATATTGGTTTCTGAATCTCAAGAACGAATGTTAGCTATAGTTAGTTCAGATAGACTATCAGATGTGTGTGCAATACTTGAGAAATATGAATTATTATATTCCGTGATAGGTGAAGTAACTGATAATAGTCATTATATCGCGTTTTTCAAGGGAGATAAAATATTAGAATTACCTGTCGATTTAGTAGTAGAAGGTTTTCCAGAACCTGAGAGATTAAGTGTAGTACCAGACTATATCTCAATTGAACAGACTGCTTCTTTACCTCTTTCAGAAGATATTCAGGAGGAAATATTCAAACTTCTATCCTCCCCTAATATTGGAGATAAGTCGTGGGTTTATCAACAGTATGATCAACATGTTCAAACACAAACAGTTACTGCAGCGGGTTCTGATTCTGCAGTATTAAAATTAGATAATGGTAAGTATATAGCTTTGACATTAGATTGCAACTCTTTTATGGTTTATTTAGATCCTTTTAACGGAACTGCAAACAGTGCAGCTGAAGCATTGAGAAATCTAGTAAGTGTTGGAGCAACTCCTCTTGCAATTGTGGATTGTTTGAATTACGGGAATCCTGAAAACCCAGATTCTTATTGGCAGTTTATAGAATCAGTAAAGGGATTGGGTAAATTCTCCAATGATTTTTCATTACCGATAGTCGGGGGAAATGTGTCATTTTATAATGAATCATCAATAGCTGGTAAGAAAGATCGTATTAATCCATCCCCTACAATAGGTATGATAGGTATAATCGAATCCTCTGAACAGATTATCAAGAATTGCTTTCAAAGAGAAGAGAGTGTAATAATTTCAATTGGAGCTAATGATGGAAATCTAAATGGTTCAGAATATCTCAGGCATAATCATGGAATATTAAAAGGGAAAATCTCTGCTTATAACTACGAAAAAGAATTGAAATCAGCAGAACTAATTGCTGAACTTAACAAAGAGAAGCTCATCTTGAGCTGCCATGATATTTCTAATGGTGGGATGATTACATCTCTTATAGAAATGGCTTTTGAAAACAACATTGGATTTGAATTAGATTTAGATTCCATTCTAGAAACAGAGTCTCAGACTATCGAGGAATTGCTTTTTGCGGAGACACCATCTAGATATATAGTTGAAGCATCTGTTTCAAAGCTGAAAGATATCAAAGAGATTCTGAAAAACACAGAGTTTTCTGTTCTTGGAACAACCACTTCTAAATCTGTTATCAACATCTATGAAGGCATTAGTTTTGAGTTGCAAGAATTGAAGGATTATTGGTTAAAAGCTATATCAAGATTTATGGAGGAATAAAAATGATAGACATAATTGCTGGAAGTAGAAGTGATGAAAAAATAGTTAAAAAAGTTACAAATGTGCTAGAAAAGCATTCGTTAGAATTCAAAGTGAGTTATATTTCAGC
>CAZPXJ010000149.1:372-7501 GCA_964590855.1 uncultured archaeon | reverse complement strand
AACTATCTCTGGTATAAATGTGGGAGCCATTTCTTCAACACCTAAAAGAAGAGATATTCATACATTTTTAAATGTATGGTTTGTTAGTTTCTGTTCTCCCGACTTTATTCAACAAGTCTGATTTCCTTGGAATCTTCAATGCTAAATAATTTGATTTCTTTTTCTCTTCTCAACTCTAAACTACCTTCCAAATTGACTTCTTTACAAGTATATATTTTAGATTTATATTCATGAATCATATTTTTGTTATATAGAATATCATTGTAATTTGTGATTATTGCAAAAGATTGTTTTTCAATTGATTTTACAAGATATGGAGCTAGCTGGTCGAAAAGGGTTTGTGAAAAAGATTCATAATCTACGGTGTGTCCCAGCTCTTCTGTTAAAGAGATAGCTTTTATGCCCTCTAGTTTAGACAAATAACTTTGTGCTGTATTGAGATTAACTCCTATCCCTATTAAGAGATAATTTCTTTCTAGAGTCAACAATTCGATCATAATACCTCCTAGTTTGCTTCCTCTTAGATAGATGTCATTTGGCCATTTGACTTGAGCATAAATTTGGTAGAGTTGTTTAAGGGTTTGGATGATACTTAAAGCTGTAGCATAGTGTATTAATCTCATCATTTCTAAACTTACAGAACCTCTTAGGGATATGTCTTCATCTTTTAATGGGAAAACATAAGTGCCATAAAAACCTCCTTTAGGAGACATCCAAACAGTATCTTCTCTACCTTTTCCATCTGTTTGTTCACTTGCTATAATTAGCAAAGGTTGTTCAATTGACTCAGATACGTGTTTCTTTGCTACTTCCATAGTCGAAGTAACAATATTATATCTAATAATTTTCAATTCATTATTTATCGGAATCAATGGATACACACTTCTCGACAGAGATTATATCAATATAGAATTAGGAAGAATATAAAAATTCCTTAGAGCTCGAGGAAAAGTTATTTTTATGTGATTTCTAACTATATACTGATGTCTGATAAAGAAGATAAGTTTCCAAGCAATGAGAAAGTGAAAAAATTCAAAGATTTAGAGAGAAAAAGATCTCAAAGTTTGGAAGGTGGAGGGAAGAAAAGAAGAGAGGATCAACACGCTAAAGGCAAACTTACTGCTCGTGAAAGAATAGATCTGCTAGTAGATGAAGATTCATTTAATGAAATAGATGAATTTGTCACTCATCAATCAGACAAGTTTGACATGCAAGAGAAAAAACCTTTAGGTGATGGAATAGTAACCGGACATGCTACAATAGAAGGCAGACCAGTTTATCTTTACAGCCAAGATTTTACTGTTTTTGGAGGAAGTTTGGGGAGAGCCCAAGCAACAAAAATATGCAAAGTAATGGATTTAGCTACTCAATCTGGTACTCCTATTATAGGAATTTTGGACTCGGGTGGTGCGCGAATTCAGGAAGGTGTTGCTTCTTTAGCTGGTTATGGAGATATTTTCTTCCGAAATACTCAAGCTTCAGGAGTCATTCCTCAGATATCTATTGTTTTAGGACCCTGTGCTGGTGGAGCTGTATATTCACCTGCTCTTACAGATTTTATTCTTATGAATAGATCAAATTCTTTTATGTTTGTTACTGGTCCAGAAGTGGTTAAAGCTGTAACCATGGAAGAAGTATCATTTTTCGATCTTGGTGGAAGCGAAGTTCATTCTGAAAAAACAGGAACATGTCATTTAGTCGGGGAAACTGAAGATGAAACTCTAGAACTGGCAAGAAAACTCCTCTCTTATCTGCCATCAAACAATCTGGATGATCCTCCGCGTTATCCAGAAAAAATCAAGACAAATGATCAATTAGTTTTACGAGAAATTATACCTCAGAAGGACAATGAACCCTATGATATGAAAACCATGATTCTGACTCTTGTAGACTCTGATAGTTTTCTCGAACTTCAAGAGAATTGGGCACGAAATATCATCATAGGTTTTTCTAAAATCGATGGAATAACAACTGGAATAATTGCAAATCAACCCTTTTATCTAGGAGGTGCTATTGATTCTAATGCAGCTGATAAAGCATCAAGATTCATCCGCTTCTGCGATTCCTTTAACCTACCTCTTCTAACATTGGTAGATGTCCCTGGGTTCTTACCTGGAGTAAAGCAAGAACATAATGGATTGATAAGACATGGTGCTAAACTTCTTTTTGCTTATTCAGAAGCTACTGTTCCTAAAATTACTGTGATAATACGTAAAGCATTTGGAGGGGCTTATATAGTCATGGGATCTAAGCATCTAGGCTCTGATCTTAATCTAGCTTGGTCAACAGCTGCAATTGCTGTCATGGGATCAGAAAGTGCAAGTAGAGTTTTATACAAGAATAAGTTAAAAGATTCCGAAAATCCAGAAGTGATACTTGAAGAATTTGCTACAAAATTCAAAACTGAATTTGCTAATCCTTACCAAGCTGCTGAATTGGGTTATATCGATAAAGTAATCTTCCCTGAAGAGACAAGAAATCTTGTTATCCAATCTCTGAAAATTCTAAGAAACAAGAGGGTGAATTCACCCAAGAGGAAACATGGTGTCCCACCAGTGTGAGTTGATTTTGCACAGTATTTTTTGTAATGATTTGGGAAGATGGGTCTTTACTTGAATATAAAGTTTCTTTCCTTATATGAAGAAAGAATTTTTTTGCCATGAAAAGAGATGCCGTTTTTATTTGACTGAACAGATAAATAGCTAATGTATCAGAAACCTGAAAATATAGCTGAGATTCATGAAAATATATTATATGATATTTTAAATGAGAAGAGAAGGAGTAGTAGACAAGGAGGAGGGAAAAAGAGGATTGAAAATCAACATGCTAAAGGAAAATTAACCGCTAGAGAAAGAATCGAACTATTAGTTGATGAGAATTCTTTCATTGAATTAGGCGCTTTTGTTACACATCAGTCGGATAAATTTGATATGCCTAAGAATAAACCATACGGTGATGGAGTAGTAACAGGGCATGCTAAAATTTCAGGTAGAACAATTTATCTTTACAGTCAGGATTTCACTGTTTATGGAGGAAGTTTAGGGAGAGCCCAAGCAACTAAAATCTGTCAGATAATGGACTTAGCTGAAAAGACTGGTAATCCTATTATTGGGTTGCTTGATTCAGGTGGAGCTCGTATTCAAGAAGGTGTTGCATCTCTTGCTGGATATGGAGACATTTTTTATAGAAATACTAGAGCATCAGGCGTTATTCCTCAAATTTCTGTAATCTTAGGACCCTGTGCTGGTGGAGCTGTTTACTCACCTGCTCTTACAGATTTTGTTTTGATGAATAAAGAGAATTCTTTCATGTTTGTAACTGGACCAGAAGTGGTTAAAGCTGTAACCGGTGAGCGGATTTCATCCTATGATCTGGGAGGAAGTGATACTCATAGTAAACAAACTGGAGTATGTCATTTAGTAGGGGAGACTGAGGAGGAAACCTTAGACTTAGTCAAGAAACTACTATCATATTTGCCTTCCAACAATCTCAATGATTCACCAATGGAGGAAAGCACATCTGAAGTGAATAATCAGCAGAATCTAAGAGAGATTATTGCAGTTAAGGAAAACGAACCATATGACATGAAAAGTATAATCGGAACAATAGTTGATTCAGATAGTTTTCTTGAACTACAAGAAGATTGGGCAAAGAATATTATAATTGGATTCTCAAGAATAAACGGATTTACAGTTGGTATAATTGCTAATCAACCATTATTCCTAGGTGGCGCAATTGATTTCAATGCAGCTGACAAATCATCTAGGTTCATCCGTTTCTGTGATTCCTTTAACATACCTATTCTCACATTGGTAGATGTTCCAGGATTTTTGCCTGGAGTTAAACAAGAACACGAAGGGATTATACGACATGGGGCAAAAATGCTTTTCGCATACTCAGAAGCAACTGTACCAAAACTGTCAGTTATAGTTCGTAAAGCATATGGTGGAGCTTACATTGTTATGAGCTCTAAACATTTGGGCAATGACATTAATTTAGCTTGGCCAACAGCTGAAATCGCTGTAATGGGAGCTGAAGGAGCAAGTAGGATTCTTCATAGAAAACAAATTCAAGAATCTGAGAACCCAGAACAAGTTCTGGAGAATTTTACAAAACAGTTCAAAGAAGAATTTGCTAACCCCTATCAAGCTGCTGAATTAGGATATGTTGACAAGGTTATTTTTCCAGAAGAAACCAGAAATGAGATTATTGTTTCTCTAAACATTTTGAGAAACAAGAGGGAACAAACACCCAGGAGGAAACACGGAAATTTCCCAGTTTGAGGTGATTTGAATGAAAACAGTTAAACAAATTAAAAAAGAATTGATTCCAAATAAAATCCTTTGGGGGTATTCTCCTAAAGGTATAAGCAATCCTCAACTGTCTATTGAGCTTTCTCACAAAGGAGGAGTTGGATTAATAGATTTCGAAGGATTAGATGATCAAACAATTATTAATATACTAAATGATTGCACTGATAAGATTTCAAAAGATAATTTGTGGGGAGTAAGAATAACTGATAACTCACAAATTGAACTTCTAAACAAGTATGAGTTTATCCCTATTTTGATTATTCCAGACCAAATCGAAGTAGAACAGCTTATTGGGTTAACATGTGAATATACTTGGTTGCTAGCGGAAGTTTGTAGTTATCCGGAAGCTCAAACAAAAACTGAATGGGCTGATTTCTTCCTCGTGAAAGGTTTTGAGTCTGGAGGAAAAATAGGAGAACAATCATCCTTTATTCTGATTCAAGAATTTAACGAAGCAGGATTTCCATTTTTAATTCAGGGAGGTATAGGAGTCTACAATATAGTAAGTGCTTTGATTGGAGGTGCTTTAGGAGTTGTGTTAGATGAACAACTAATTCTGCTTCCCGAATGTCCTCTGACAACAGAGACAAAAGACTTTCTTGTGACACTTGATGAAAATGATACTTATATTGTAGGAGAAAGCTTTGATACCAAGTTTAGAATTGCAGGTAAAATTGCAAACAAATGGATCAGAGAGCTCAAAAGTTTCGAAAAGAAAATTACTCAAGATAATGCAGAAGAACTGAACCAAAAATTAGATGAGGTCAAAAAGAGTACTTCATTTTTTGCTGAACAGGAAATCAAAAATTCTTTTCTTCCTATAGGTGTGGGACTTAGATTTGCACGATTTATTCAAGAGAAATTTGGCGATCTTGAATCATTATTGGAAGGTACTAAGGAGATAATTAGATCTCAAATGTTGCATCTCTCCACAAATTGGGCATTTGAAGAGGGAAGTGATTTTTCTAAAAAACTAGGTATTCAATTTCCAATCATCCAAGGTCCAATGGCTAATATTACTGATTCAGTAGATTTTGCTATCAAAGTACATGAAGAAGGAGCCTTACCAGTCTTAGCATTTGGTGGTCTATTGAAGGAAGAAACTGAAGATTTGTATAAAGAACTTCAGAAGAAATTTCCCAAAGATACAACCTATGCTGGTGGAATCATTGGGTTGGAAGTTATGAAAGAAAGACGAGATGCTCATATCTCACAAATTAAACAGAACAATACTCCTTTCTGTCTTCTAGCAGCAGGTTCCATCCAACTAGCTTCCAATATTCAAAAAGAAGGAACAACGGTTATCCTTCATACACCTGCACTATCACTCTTCAAAGATGCAGTGCAAAATAGTATTGAGTATTTGATCCTTGAAGGGAGCGAATGTGGTGGTCACATAGGTTTCCAAACGTCTATGACATTATGGGAAACCATACTTCAACATATAGAACAAGAAAAAAACAAAATTAATGAGAAAATTAAGATAATATTTGCAGGTGGAATAAGTGATGAAAAAAGTTCTGCAATGCTTGCAGGAATGTTGTCTAATCACCTTGAGTATATCTCTCCTGGAATACAAATGGGTTCAGCTTATCTATTCACTGAGGAAATTACTGAGAATAAAGCTCTCACTTCTAAGTATCAAGAATTATTGCTTAATTCTTCAGCTACTAAAGTAATAGGAACAACAGTTAACACTCGTGCTAGAGCAGTTCCTTCGGAATTTGTATTTGAAACATTGAAACTTGAACTTGAGCGAATTGGCGAGGGTCTCTCAATCCAAGATAGAAAGAAATTATACGAAAAAGATAATCTTGGGGCTTTACGTATTGCAGCAAAAGCAGAGATATGGAATGATAATCATGTTCCTGGAACAGAGTCGAAGCAATTTGTAGCGGCTAGTAAGAAAATCCAGAATACTAAAGGTTGTTATATGGCAGGTCAGCTCATCAGTTTGAAAAGGAATATTGTACGAATAAAGGATCTTCATCATGATGTAATCGTTTCAGGAAAAACCTATGCTAAGCAAAGAGTATCAGAGATTGAAAATTATCTCCCTCAGAAAGAAATCGTCGAAAAACCTATTACTGAACAACTATCTTTACCATTGGAAAATCGTGTTGCGATAGTTGGATTGGGGTGTATCTTTCCTGATGCAATAGCAATTGATCAGTTCTGGGAAAATATTACTCAAAAGAAGTATTCTATAACCGAGGTTCCAGAATCGCGATGGAGTAGCGAATTACATTTTGATGAAGATAAAACTGCTGATAATAAATCATACTCAAAAATAGGTGCTTTCATCAAAAATTACGAGTTTAACTCCATCAAGTACAGAATACCACCAAAGATAGCAGAAAAAATAGATGATGTTCAAAAATGGGCAATTGATTCAGCAAGACAAGCACTAGAAGATGCTGGAATTCCAACAGATGGAAAAACTAGATTACCAATAGCCGTAATTGTAGGTAATTCTTTAGGAGGAGAAAATCAACGTTCATCAAACAAAAGATTCTTTGTTCCAGAGTTTATAGAAGAAATGAAAAATAATGACATTTTTCAAGAACTATCAGCTGAAAAACAACTTTCCCTTGTTAATCAACTTCAAGATTCATATGAAACAAAATATCCTTCTATAACAGAAGATTCTATGCCCGGTGAGTTATCCAATGTAATCGCTGGAAGGATTGCTAATGTATTCAATCTTACAGGCAAATCAATGACTACCGATGCTGCATGTGCTTCTAGCATAGCAGCTATTGATACAGCTATCAAGTCTCTCATATCCAGGGAATTCGATGTGGCTTTAACGGGTG
>CAZPXJ010000149.1:0-362 GCA_964590855.1 uncultured archaeon | reverse complement strand
GTGGGGCAGATAGATCTATGGATATAGCTACCTATGTAAAATTCTGTAAAATAGGTGCTTTATCTGGAGTTGGAACACGACCATTTGATGAAAAAGCAGATGGATTTGTAATGGGAGAAGGAGCGGGTTTTGTTGTATTAAAACGCTTAGAAGATGCTATCAGAGATAAGAATAAAATTTATGCGGTTATCTCTTCTATAGGATCATCTTCTGATGGAAAAGGAAAAGGAATTACTGCACCAAATCCTGAAGGGCAAAAACAAGCAATTACTAGAGCTCTAGATAAGTTGAGTGTAGATACCAATGCTATCGATTATATCGAAGCTCATGGAACCTCAACTATAGTTGGAGATGCAGTTGAA
>CAZPXJ010000148.1:0-7540 GCA_964590855.1 uncultured archaeon | reverse complement strand
CATTTTGTCCCTTTTTTATCCAATATCCTTTTGTAAAGTGAAGTTTTTCAGAAGGATAGAGATAGAATAAATCTTGAATTGATGGCTCAGTGTTTCCAAAGTACTCGACTAACTTTGGATAAATTCCTTTAAGTTGTTTGAAGTCTTTACTATACTTTTCCTTATTCTTTTGGTATTCAATAGGGGAAATTCTATCTTTCATAGTTTGTATCTTATTCTCTGAGATATCCAATATTTCTGCCAATTCCTTATTTGGCCAGATAGCAAATCTTCCAACACAATTTAACCCAACTTCTCTCAGAAGATGAGATACTTCGCGTAAGTGTGGAAAAGAAAATATAATGGGGGAGCGCAAGAAAACAACCATATCTAGATATTTCTTTTTCTCTTCCGCAGTCATAGAGTAAGCTTCAGGTGAATTGAAGAAAAGCTCTTCAAGTGTATTTATACCCAGTTTCTTGAGTAATTCTTGATGTTCTAACCAACTTGGAATAGGTGTTCCAAGTTGTTTCTTCATACGTTCAACATCACGTTTCTTCAAACCCATTTTTCTTAAAGCTGGAGAGGGATAAGCAAGAAATGACGATGCATTAAAAATCTGACTCCTGTTAAGTTCTTTTTCCAAATTTCCAGCAATAATCTTAATATGAGAGCAACTATGTTCACATTCCTTTTCAATTAATGAGTGTTTTAGTTTTCTCTTTGATTCTTCTAAAAGAAGAGGGATAAATTGCTTTAGTTTAGATTGATTTATCTGTTCACTTGAGTAATAGATTAAATTAGCTAAGGTTGTGATTCCCTTTGTAGTTAGATTCTTTATCAAACCAGCTTCTTGAGCCTTCATTTCTACAAAAGAGAAAATAGTAAATTCAGACAATTTAGTTGATGGTGATTCTTTGTCAAGTATTTCTAGATACAATGAGTAGAGAAGTCTCTCCATTTCTTTAACTAATAATAAATCATCTTCTGAAGTTGTAATGAAATCATTAATAGTCTTTATTTTCCTTCTATGAAATGCGTTTTTTGTATAACCATCAGTCCAATCTGGAGTCATTTTGGTTATATTTGTATCAGGAAAATTAGGGAATTTCTTTGAAATTGCTTTGAATACATCTTTAAGATGTTCAATGAGAGCAAAAGTAATTTCCTGTTTATAGTTTATTTCTCCAGGATGAAGAGTTTGATAAAAGAATTCTTCAATTGACATGTCAGTTGAAAGAAGACTACTAGCTTTCTGCTTCAATTCTTTGAAAGTTGGAAAAAGATGTTTTATTTTAAGTTGAGTAATAGAGGTTAATTTGTTTATTTCACTCAGTGATTCACCTGATTTCAATGACCCATCTGATTTACGATTCTTAAGTAATAATTGATTTATAAGAACATCTTTCTTGCTTTCAAATAATTTCTCAACAAAACCGGATACTGAACTTAATCTTTCATAATCTGTAGCAAGAAAGTGATAGCTGTTTTGAATCCAACGACGGTTTAAAGCATCTCTTAGTGAGAGAGGATCCTTGCCTTCTTTTGTACTAAATCTTCTTTCAGTTGCCCGTGTTACAAAAATTCTTGAATCCAAGTCTGGACTTAATCCTTCGCGATCTAGCTCATAAATAGTTCTTAGCTTGATATTATATACTTGTTCGATTGTCATTTCAAGAATCTTTGTTAAATCAGCTGTAGGAGTTAGGAGAAAATCAGATATAGAAACTATTTCTTTCCCTTTCAATACATTTTGAATAGGTGAAGGACACCAGATATCCAAACCAAACAATCGCTTGCTTAAAGGCATGAACAATTTCGCTTTTTTTGACTTACCATGAGCCAGTGCAGAAGCTATTCTGTTTTTCTCAAATCTAAAATCGGTTAAAGGAAGATTTTCATCCTCTAAAATCTGAGCCAAATTATCCACAATTATAGGAGCAGATTTAACAAAACGAGAGAGACGTGCGTGTTCCCTTCTTTTTCGTTTAGCTCTACTTAGGAAGGTTTTGAGTCTTCTGCCAAGTTGCAGAAGAGCTAACCTAATCTCTTCTTCTATTTCAGGAACAATGGAGATATATTCTTTGCTTGTTTCAGGAAATGGAATCTTAGTACTTACTAATGATACAGCTACAGCTAAAGGATCAGATTGACGTGTAAGTCCATACTCGTTCCAACGTATTGAAGAAACAACGTGAGTAATAACATCATTGCCAGCTCCAAAAATCAAGGGAATACGATTAGCATATCTGTAAATTATTTTATTATCTTGAACTGTTGCACCTCGTACCTGAGATGCCTCACTTACTCCGCCTCCATAACCTATTGCAACCTCAATAATAAATGGATGACCAGAATAAGCTTTTGGAGGTCTCGAAATTGCTTCTACAAATTTAGGATTAAGCTCCTTTTCCAGACCTTTTCTTAATCTTCCTGCCCCTAAAGGTGAGAGAGAAGTTCCTTTTGGACTATCAAATTGAAAAACTCTGTCTCGTTTTCTCTTAACATCTTTAGCTTCTTGATAAGCTTTCACGAAGCCTTCATGAACTATTCTTCTAATTTCTTTGGAGGTTAAATCTTTAGGATTCTTGTTTGGATCAATCTCTAGTAGTTGAAAGAAATCTTCAGCTATTTCTTCAGTTACACCCATAAATTGATTTGCAAGAAAACCTTTGAGTTTCTTGTCTTTGTTAGATGCCAATTCAGCTTTGAACTGAGTGATATCGCATCCCCATGGATGTATCTTGACATATTCAGGAGGTTCTGGCATATCATCTACTACGCTTTCATAGAGTAACTCGTCAATTTCTCCTTCTTTATCACCAGGGATTTTGAGTTTGAAAGTTGCGTAAGGAGTAATTATTGCCAGCTGTCTGAAATATTCTTTAACACTGTTCTTTGCTAGACTCCAAGCTCCTGTGAAAGTTATGCTTATCTCAACTCCAGGTTCTTCAAGATAATTGGGGTCACCTGGAAGATATTCTCGTTGTTCCATAATGATGGGTTCATTCTTTTCTAGGTTGATCATCAAATGCATTTCATTAGTGATATCATTCATAAAGTAGCGAGATTTAATTTTAGCAGGTAAATCTACAGATGACATAGAGTATAACAAGCACATCTTGGCTCCTAGACCAAAACGTCCACGTGTCTGAATAACGCCATATTTTGTGCCAGTAAGTACTCTTCCAAACAGATCTGCAATTTGATGTCCTGGAACACCAAGTCCATTATCTTTACAAGTTAACTGTAAGAAATCAAGATGTTTTTCCAGAGTCTTGTATTGTTTGACATCAAGCAACTCATTTATTTCTCTACTGGATAATTTTCTTAACTCTACATCAATGACAGGATTTGTCCCTCGTTTTTCTGCAGAATCTAAACCATTTTCAACTAGTTCTCTTATGCTTGTAAACACAGCACGCATAGAATTGCCAAAACCAGCGATAGCTCGGTTATCGTTGAAGAAAGCAGCCGCAGACATCTTTTTAGTAACGGAATTATCAGACACTTTTGTTTCCTCTTAGGTTGAAATCTTATTCCTAGTTTATATATAAGAATATTGTCGGAATAAACACAATTATAGTTATACAACTCCATATGTGTATATAAACTTGAATTTTATGGGCAAGTATACAATAAATCTTAAAATGTTTGTAATAAAACATTAATTGAAGTACTGGTGACAATGATGAAATCAATTCTAAAAAGGAGTAAAAAGAAGGAAGAAGATCATCCTAAAAAATTTAATGGATTCTTAGAATTCAATCATAAAGGAGCAATTTTGAAAAGTAAATCAGAAGAAGAAACACTATTGGGAAGTGAGAATTCTGATACTTTGTACCTAGAAACAGATTTCAAAGAAACACCAATTGGTTTAGTTTTATCTGGAGGATATGGGAAAGGTATTTTGCAGAGTCTTCAAGATAGATTCAAGAGCTCTCAAATACCAGCTGTATTCTTTGGTTTTGCTTCAGATTCAAGTGATCTTTCTGGCATATTAAATGTAGAATTCCCAGAAGAAAACAAAAACATAAATTCATTCTTACAGGGGAAAAAATGGTTTCAATTGAACGAGAGTAAAATCATATCAAATCTAAATAAAACTCTCAACAACAAGTCCTTAGCATTTATCTTTCTTGATAACCACCCATTTATTCTTGGAGTGATGGAAAAATTAGTCGAATATATAAAGGGGACAAAAGTTCAGCCAATACTATGTGTACATCTTCCAACAGAAAACCGAATAACAGAGGAGTTCCCAATTCTTGCTTTTCTTTATAACGTCTTGAAAAAGGAAAGAATCTTCGATGTACCTATTGTTCTAACAGATGAGAAATACGCGATAAAACTGAACTCTTATATCGACTCAGAAGAACTAACAAAACAGATTCTTCTCAGAGAAGCAAATGTAATCGCAGATATTATGTTAGGCACTTCAATGAAATCGGAATTTTATCAAACTGATTTTAGTAATTTTGTTAGAATCTTCGAAAATACAAAAGGAATATGCCAACTGCTTAGCATGGATGTATATGATAACAGACCAGATCTTTCGAATCTATTTAACTTAAGCAAAAATTCATTAAGTTATAATACTAAGGAATCTCCAACAAGAGGTTATGTAATTATTCAACCTGGATCTGAAGGATTGAGAACTGAAAATTATCAAAAAATCAGAGAATATTATGGTAATTCAGATGTTATTTTATCAATATTGAAAAGAAGAACAAATGGAGCGATTATCAGAGGTATTTTCAGCTATGTTAACATACCAAAAATTCTGACAGATAGATACTCGAAATTGGATAAATTTTCAGCTATCTTCTATGATTCAGCTGAACAAGTTCTTTCAATCAATGACGAAAACCTGTTTGAAGAGGTTTTAAATGTCGAAAGATACGAAATAGAGATAATTGACGATACAAGAAAACAGGATGAGAAAAACGCTGAAGTTGAACCTGAAGTTGAACCTGAAGTTGAACCATAAAATATATTAATATTCTATATTCTTTTTCATAAGAATCAGTCTCTAAAGATAGTGTGTTGTTGTCATTAACTTTAAATATCTATCTTAAAACGAGACATAAAAGTAAATATGAGGATTCACTATGGATAAAAGACTAAGAGTTTTAATAGGTACTTTAATTTTAGTGGTTACAATTGGCTCAGCTGTAGTGATTGGTGTTATTCTCCCCAGAAGTGCAATTTCACAAATGAATAACATCAACTCGAGGTTATCTGAATATGGTAAATTAACCGAAGCAAATTTTATAAGAGAAGGAACAGGGGAAACTCCTTCAGATTGGATGTATACAGGCATTTCTGAGGCAGATTCAAGGTTCTATGATCAAGCTTATTTTGAATTTTTCAATGTATCAGATCGTAGAGGTTATCTTGATTATAATACACCAATATCCTACTATTTTGTTCAAGGAGAGCTAGTTTTTGACATAACCATTAATAAAACAATTATGGACTATGATATTGACGAAGATTATGTAGTCTATGCCAAAAGAACTCAATACACGTTTAATCAAACAGCTTCATCTCTACATGGAAATGAGACTGTTTTGAACTTCAATTATATGTGGCCATATTATATTGAAAACCTTGGAAATGGTTCAGAATATGGTTTTCAAGCATATATTGCATCTTATCTTATCAACTCAGAATTGCAGATAATTAAAAATCTTAAAGGTTGGTCAGATGCTGATGTAGCCTATGCTACATTGAATAAGGCCTATGCTACCTCAGAAAGTATCATAGATTTGGGTATTTATCTACCACACAATTGGATAAGTGTGCGTCCAGCTTACTCTGATCTAAATTTTGATGCGGCAACTAGTTACCAAATATTGTTTAACTCAACTTATAATGGTCATGACTATTCTCTAATTACAGGGGAAAGTGGGTCGCAAAAATACTTCCTTGACATTGTTAGAGGTTTATATTATGATCCAGCTGATATTACCATTGATCCAATTCAGTTATTGGCGGATATTTATGGTATAGATACACCAACAGAAATACAATCAGCATTATCCCTCGCTGCATACTTGAATTATCTCCTAGACGAACCATCTCTTGATTGGTTATACGACAATAAGATTTCTTATATTTGTAAAAGAACAGCAATGGAATGGGTTTTGGGAATTGAAGATCCACTGTTAGGTGCATCATTCCCATTAGTTAAAAATGATACCCTTTCTAGCGCTAGTATTGATTGGGATACTGATATCTTTTATGCAGAAAAACTTGGTACATTTAACCAAGATGAGGTACATCAAATAATTGCAATCGCCAACGTGCCATATTACGAATATGAAGAATCAAGTGATGTTATAGTAGAAGGTAATTATGCATATGTGCAAGAAGGTAACCAAATCAAAATCGTTCAAATTGATAGTCCCCTCTTCTTGGCAGTTGGTCAGTATGGAGATAATGATGGAGTTATAGAATCATATGATGTCTGTAATGATTTCATTTATGCAGTTGAAGGTACCAATGGATTAGAAGTAATAAATGCAAGAGATAAAAGCTTTCTAGAAGGAGATCAATGGAGTTACTATGGTTTCGACGATATGTATGATATTGATGCTATCAATTTTGCAGAAAATGGTGGAAATGCTTCATTAATTATTGCTAATGGTATTTATGGTGTAGATATTGTTGAAGTAGATGGTGAAACAGGTATGCCTCTAGACAGCGTCTGGGCAGAAGCAGCAGATGGAATTGTTTATGCAGTCGATGTAACAAATGGGACTTCATATACAGCATATGCAGCTCTAGGTGTAGATGGAATCAACACTTTTACAATCGATGCGTTCGGATCAGATATTATCACTCTAGCACAACATTATAATTCAACAGATTATCCAGAACTAAAAAATGTATTAGATGTTCAAGTAGAGGGATATAATCTCTATGTTTTAGATGCAATTGAAGGATTGTTAATATTCCAACTCAATGTATTAACACCAAGTATAATAGACTCTCTTATTGGTCAATATGCTTATCCTCCTGGAACACCTTTCCTTGACATGTATGTTGATGATGCTAACGATTTGGTATATCTAACACTGGGAGAAGATGGTCTAGTAGTAGTTGACATTAGCACAAAGGCAACCCCTGTAGAAGATACAACCTTCGATGGTATTGAACACAAAGGAACAGCTCTCGGGGTATATGCTGTTGGTGATGACATCTATTTAGCAGATGATACAGAAGGGTTGGTCCATTTAACTAAACAAGGAACCAATATCATCTACATGATGAATGATCAACTTCGCACATTTGCAGAACAATGGAACAGCGACAATAAAGTTCAGTTTAGTGGATGGGATCTTGGTCCAACAGCAGACCTGGAACACATATCTTTCGATAAAATGTACACCTCATATTCCACATATCCAGGTATCGAAAGAGGGTTAAGATTACAATGGAATGAAGCATTTTTGAGACCTTTTGCTTATACATCTGAAACAGATACAGCACTGTTCTTTGATGAAATTGTTTATTATTATAAAGCAGAATATCAAATACCTTATCGTCAGATGGA